>NZ_ANPF01000010.1:0-46250 GCF_000328325.1 Halobacillus sp. BAB-2008
GTCACCATTTCCTTATCTTTCGACAGTGTCTCACTGACCCCGTCCATGACAAACTGAGCAATTCTGCTTGAAAAGTTCCTTCGCTCTTCTTCTTTTAAACGGGTTAACTGCTTCAATATATGATCAGGTGTGTCCGAGGGGACACGAAACGTGATCGATTGTCCCCTCTCCACACTTTTCCTGGAAGAACTCATAGAATCCTCCTATTATTTAGCGGATCCTGATTTTTGTTCTTGCTTCTTGTTATCTTTGGAGAACTCTTTATTGTTTTTGCGGATGAAATCAGAAATCAGCTTGTAATAAGCGTTTGCCATCATCCAAATGCTTTCCTGCTCGTCCTCAAAGAACTCGATGTTGAAACCGTCCAGTTTGTTGTTCAGTGTCTTGATGTAATCTTTCAAAACAGCAGAACCGCCACCGACAAAGTAGCAGATCTCTGTCTGGGAGTTTTTCTGCCATACATTTCTCAAATAACGGTATTGTTTCTTCGCAAGTTCAAGAAGGATGCGGTCGGTAATGTCATGAACATTCGTACGGCTTCCGCGGACCATGATATGGTGACGGTCATTCTTACGGGTGATGATATCAACGACATCGCGGCGGCTGTCCAATTCCACACCGTGTTTCGTCAGGATTTCATCACGAATCATTTCTAATGATTCAGAAACACCCAGGTTGAATCCTTGTGCTTTGTCATCATCCACATTGCGGTTACGGATCACAGCGATATCTGTGGACAGACCACCAATATCCTGAATCAAAATCTGTTTGTCCACAAGTTCTTTATTAATAATCGTCAAATCATTATCCATTACCAGGTTCACATAAGCTGCGAATCCTTCTGGATATACTTTAACTTCATCAAATTTCAAATTAACTTTGATTCCTTGATATTTAGGCGTTACAAGGAACTCGACCTGGTGAACAGATCCAAGCAGCTGCGAACGGTACCCAACGTCTTTTCCTTCTTTCACTTCTCTAAGTGGAAGTCCTGTACCCAGCGTGTAGTTCGCCTCTAATACGTTATTTTTGCTGGATTGAGCGTTTTTACCGGATACAGCATCCATAGCTAATGCAGCAAAAAGCATGACCAGCGTCTGATCTTCCTCTGACTTATAACTGCCAGGATCGAGTTCAGTAGAGTTGGTTGTTTTTGTAGCCAGATTACCTACACGGTAAATTGCGTTGTTTTCCCTCAGAGCAGGGGAGTGCACGCGGATATGTAGGTTATCAAGTGGTTCTTTATCATCCAAATCTTCAATACCGATTACAGGTCGGTCCTCCAGATCTCTTGCAATGACGTTCGGGATATATAAAGAAGATTCTAGTTTTCCAAAGTTTGCTTTTACAGCATCGTTACCTACATCAACAGCTGCGATTCTTGAATTTGTCATATTATACAGCTCTCCTTTTCTATTACTAAATTTTGTCTAGCTTACTCTTAATCTATTAAACACGCTACTAATAGTCAATGCGCCTTTTTGAGTATTCATTCATGTGTGCATGTGTACAAATATGTTTACAAGTGTACTTTTTCGCACGCACGTTGATATATAAGGATGTGTACACTTTTGTTTTCTTGCACACATATTTGAATACGTATTGTTTTCTTTCTGTACACATGTTTACATTAATGTGTTCTTGTGTGCATTTTACGTAAACATACAATATCTTACACAAAAAGATGGGCTTAGTACTACTGCGATTTTCCAGAACCCGGGCTGATGTGAGGAAAGTAGGAGGGTGTGAAAAAGGGGGATGAACAAAAACCACGTCGATTTTCTAAATGAAATTATCTCTTAAGATAAAATCATCCTATTTGAAGCATAGGAGGAGGGAGATGGGAGGTTCCTATACATGAATGGGAGCGCCTTAATAAGCACCATATGCACGGGACCGAACTGAAAGAGAGTAGAAGAACACGAAGAACGTAAGTGACCCGATATCAACAAACGTAAAAGAGGCATACGACTGTATGCCTCTTTTACAAGTATAGATGTCCCATTAAACAATAGGGTAATCCGTTTATTTTTCTGTATGAACACGAAAAATTTCTTCCAATTTATCTGTGAGAGCAAGTGTCATCAGCCCGTTTCCTTCCGCAACTTTACTAAAGCCGAGAGGGGTCGTTCGCTTGATCAGCTGTGAAAAGATCTCCGACTCTGACATAGAGCGCTGAAACTGTTTTTCCACCAAAGGGATTAACAGCGCTATCCCTCCTGAGACATGAGGAGTAGCCATGGAAGTGCCGGAGAGCTTGGCATACTTCCCTTCCGTGTAAGTGGACAGGACATCAACACCGGGAGCAACCAAGTCTATTTGATCATTCATATTGGTAAATTCCGCGATTCCCTTGGAATCATTGACGGCTCCCACCTGTATGACTTCATTATAAGCGCCGGGATAGCTGAATTCCTGTGTATCTTCCCTGCCGTCTCCGTCATTTCCAGCGGCACATACGATCGATATTCCACTGTCTACGGCATCTTTTACAGCCTGATGGAGTTCTTCAGTATCTTGAGGACCGCCAAGGGACATGGAAATGACTCTTGCCTTCTCTCCGGAAGGCCCTTCCCAGTCGATCGCATAGCGAATAGCATTAACAATCCACTCATAACTGCCACTCCCATCACCGGAAAGGACCTTTAAAATAAGTAGTTTTGCTTTTGGCGCCACCCCTACTACTCCATTTCCATTCTCTAAAGCTGCGATGGTACCGGCAACATGGGTGCCGTGTCCGTTATTATCATTATAATCTTCTATACTTCCATTAAAGTCATCCGTGAAATTATAGCCATCGATGATCTGCCCCTCCAAATCCGGGTGATCCATCTGACAGCCTGTGTCAATAACAGCTACGACACTGCCTGCACCTTGATCTGTCCGTTCCCACAACTCCTCTGCTTCTACCATTTTTATTCCTGAAGGAACCTCTGAAATGGACTCTAAAACAGTTTCTGTGCGATATGGAATCAGTTTCATTTGGTTCATGGGTATCTCCTCCTGCTTATGGTTTGGAGTTCAGTCATGAAGGGAATCTCTTCCATAATTATACCATCATCACTTATCCAGAGTGAACGAGGCATGTGTGTAAACAAGAAAACAGAACCATCTACCCATTTGAATAAATATGCGTTATAATCTTAATGAAACGTTCTTCATAAAGAACAGAAAGGGTGAAGGAAATGTTGAAAAAGATCTGCACGACTTGTCAAAGACCATCTTATCGATCCTCCTCCTCTCAATGGGTCTGCCCTTTATGTCATGAGAACTTATCACACGTTGCTTCCATTACCCCCCACGCCTGCCGAAACGGGAAACCGTCCAAGCTATCTACAAAAGGCACATTAGGACACAAACTCCCTGATGGGAACATATAGTAAAGGAGCTCGAAAAGGAGGCGGCCTATTGTCCATGAATCAGGATCACTGCATTCGAGTCCCTGTTCTATATGACTGGGTTACCTTAAACGAGACATTTTATAAAAACCACAACATTCCTCTTTTCCAGATAGAATCATATCCTGTAGAAAAGCTCATTTTTAACATCGAAAGAGCATGTAAAAACAAGTATTACTTCCCTCTGTGGGAACATTACTCCAAGCATTCCTATGCGGTTACCATTAATGTTAATCAGGTCCATAAAATGAGAGGACCGATGAAACTAGTCTTGAACGGGAAAGAGTCTTTCTCCATCGAGGCAGAGCAGCCGTTCTCCATCACGGTACAAAACATCACCTCTATTGCTTTAAAGGTTCCTGAATCCTGCACCATTACCGGGTATATAGGTACAGTAGAGGTGATCCTTAAGAAGGCATATCATTCTTCCGACAGGTATAAAGTATCAAGCTTTTTCACGTCTGCTCCTGATGCTTCAAATAATGCAGATTACTCCCCCTTACATGTCTATGTAAAAACCAATCGGAGAGATCCCTCATCAACAATCCCCCAACGGTTTTCTGTGGTTATTAAAGGCTTCCTCGCCGTTATCCGGACAGATACAATAACAGAGGAACAGTGCCTGGTGGAGGTTCTACCAATCCATTATGAGAAAAACGTTCATCTCCATACCCCTGACGGAGCAGAAATTTCCTACACAATCCACGACATTCAGCTGCATTCTACATCTGCATGCATAGATCAGAGGCGCTGTTTGAAAATTTCTCATGAAATCCAGGTAGATCTTACACTAAAGTCAACAAAAATCCACACCATCGCCATACGAGGCTCTCTGAAACACCCCTATATTAAGCCAAGCGAATCACAGTAAGCGCAGCCCCCGTTGCCCCTCCTCCGACCAGAACAACCGTAGCAAGCAGACCAAAAAACTGAACTCTGATCGTATCACCAGCGTTCAAATTCACAATAAGATCATTATTATAGCTGGATGTTGAAAGGGATGGAGAGAGAATGGATCCAGGTACAGCCGTACCATTCCGAAGAATCCTCGTGCCCGCCAGCAGCCCGACTGTCGTATTTAACTGGTAGGACACATAGTACCTCCCCGAAACAGGCACCGTGAATACCTGATTGTTCGGCGTGGCTGTGAATCCTCCTAATACCTGATTATTCGGGAGCGGTACATTCGTGCCCCCTGCAATGACGAGCAGGCTGGTTCCTGACGTGTTAGAAGCATACATCGAGTCTCCTCCGACAGGATCGGATTCACTATTACAGAACGGAATTTGTGCCATCTCCCTCTACCTTTCCTATGTTCAGAATTTATAATTTAAAGAAAAAGAAACTTTTACTGCAGAAGATCCTGTGCCAGCACCGCTGATTCCAATGGAGTTCAGATTATCCAGTGTAATTGCCCTGCTTTCTCCCGGTGCTACTGTAAATCCAGTCACTTCTGTATCGTTCACCAGCAGAGATGCCGTAGGTGATGTTTCCGTAATTCCGTTGTTCTCAATCATAATCGTTCCATTAATAGCAAAACCCGTACTGTCCTCCCACACTTCCACAGGCGTTCCCGCAGTCGTGTCCTCCAAGGTAATGGTAAAACACACGGCATCATTAACACTGCTGACAGACATATCACTGCAGCCGCCTAATAAAGCCATACTAAACCCCCCTTCTCCCCTTAGTTATTTCATCCTATGCACGAAAGAGAAAACAGTATAGCCGATTGTCCAGCGTCATTCCCCGGGCAATAAAAAAAACGCACCGGCTCTCAGGCCGGTGCGTCGTATTGTATATTCTATTATGGTAAATATTTACGTGGGTTTACAGAGTTTGAACGAGCACCATTGTACGATCCTTCGTGAATCTCGAAATGGAGGTGCTGCCCTGTAGAATCACCTGTGCTGCCCATATTTCCAAGGAACTGACCTTGGGATACGGTTTGACCAGCGGAAACAGCTGGAGTACTTCTCATGTGGCCATACACCGTTGTGTATGTCTGACCATTAATATGGTGGGTAATTTTCACGTTGTTACCCAGTCCTGAAGAATATCCAGCGGAATAGACAGTACCGGAAGCTGCTGCATGAATCGGAATCGTTCCAGGTCCGGCGATATCAATACCGGAGTGCAGACGGCTTGTGTTGTGGATCGGGTGGAATCGCATACCATATTCAGACGTGATCGTAGCATGTGCCGGCCAGATGAACATGGATCCACTGGACGTCGTGTTGCTGGAAGCACTTGATTCTGATTTGCTGCTGGAGCTGCTTGAACTGTTTGAAGACTCAGAAGAGCTGCTGGAGCTTGACGCAGCTGCTGCGGTAGCTTTAGCCTCTGATTCTTTTGCAGCTGCCTTCTCGGCTGCTGCTTTTTCAGATGCAGCTTTCTCGCGTGCTGCTTTCTCTGCAGCGGCTTTCTCTGCAGCAGCTTTCTTTCTGGCTTCTTCTTCCTTACGCTGACGCTCAATTTCCTGCTTGATCGCATTTTCCTGAGCTGCAAGCTCTGCCTGCTCGTCTTCAATTGCTGTAATCTCTGAAAGTGCTTCTCTCTCTTCTGCAGATAAGCCTTCCATTACAGAATTTTTCTCTTCTTTCTTATCATCAAGGCCGGATTTCAGTGACTCCAGCTCTTTAAGGTTGGATTCAAGGGAAGCAAGTTCGTCTTCTACTTCCGCTTTCTTGGATTCGACCGCCTCTTTATCAGCACGGTGCTGATCCAGCAGTTCTTTATCTTTTTCAGCAATCGTATTCAGGCTCATAGCACGTTCCACGAAGTTACCGAAGCTTTCCGCCCCCATAAGGACGTCCAGGTAATCAACGGCTCCTCCACTTTGCTGCATGGACTTCACACGATCTTTAAGAAGTTCATCACGTTCTGCGATACGCTTCTCAAGTTCTGCGATTTCTTCTTTCAATTGCTCAATGTTCTGCTTCGTATCGGCAATTTCATTTTCCTTCGCGTCGATCTTGTCCATCGCTTCCATGATTTGTTTATCCAGGCGGGCGATTTCTGAACTGATCTCGTCCTGACGTTCTTTCAGTTCATCCACCTGCTGCTTGGTTTGTTGCTTTTCCTGTTCTTTCTGTGACTGCTGCTGCTGGTTCTGTTCCAACTTCTCCTGATTTGTTTCGGCTGATACGGTGTTGAAGCTGGTTGGCAGTCTCAGCAAGAATAAGACCGGTCGACAAAGCGGCAATTAATACTTTAGACTTCACTCTCTTGTTTCCTCCCCCGAATCCTTACCTGTGTAATAATGGTAGTTTCCTTGTTTTTTTATACTTTCAAATACTTGCGGATCGATGTGAAGCTTCCCCATAGTCCGATGATGACTCCCATGAGCAGCATCAGTGCTGATACTTGAAGGACGAATGGGTAAACCGGAAGTAGATCTATGAACAACGTCGGGTATCGCGTGCTGATTTCTGAGAAAAGGAAATCGTATCCGAATATGACAAGGAGGATTGGGATGACCGATCCTAATATACCGATCATAATTCCTTCTACGAGGAACGGCCAGCGGATGAACCAATTCGTTGCACCGACCATTTTCATGATTTCGATTTCTTTTCTTCTTGCGACGATTGTAATCCGAATCGTGTTAGCAATCAGGAACATCGCTGTGAACAACAGACCTGCTATGATGGCCAGTCCCACATTGCGGGCGATATCCATTACTTTGAACAGACGTTGAACCGTCTCTTCTGCATACTCTACTTTATCGATATTCTTGAATGTTTCAATTTCTTTTGCGACGGCAATAGTATCTTCAGGGTTCTCGGCATTGACGATGAATACATCGTTCAATGGGTTCTCATCCTTCAAGGATTCAAACACTTGCCCTTCATCTCCGAGGCTTTCGATGAGTTCATCGAGCCCTTGCTCTTTGGACTGGAATTTAACCGAAGATACTTCTGATATTCCTTCAATTTCTTCCTGCAGTGCATCTCGTGCATCTTCATCCGCAGTCACTTCGATGAATGCGCGTACTTCCACATCCTCTTCGATCTGCTTACCGATGTCATTCAAGTTCAACAGTAATGTAGCAAAAACTCCGACTAGAAGTAATGTTACAGTGACAGCTGAAACGGATGCCACCGACATCCAGCGGTTTCTCGCAAGGTTCTTGAAGCCTTCTTTCATGTGGCGTCCGAACGTTCTAAATTTCATTTCGTCTGCCACCCCAAACGCTTCGTTCCTCACATACGCTGAATTCTTGAACGGTAGTCATGCCACAAGTTGTCGTCTCTTTGCGGTGATGTCTATCAAACAATTTATATCACTTCCTACTAAACACTCATTTTGTAAATCTATGTTGTCGATTCTATGTAATCTGTGTCGTTGCGTCGTTTACCTTCCCAATTATAACAAAGTTATTCGCTAAATACAGACAAATTATTATTACATTTGTGTTTCATAACGTTACACAAAAGTGACATGACTGAATATTCTTTCGACATATTTCATGGTTTTCTCTCCCTCTCCCATAGTCTTAAATACCTATTAAAACCACAAAAAAAGACAGCCGTTACAGCTGTCTTTTACCTGCTCTTTTCGATTGTCCTCTGCTGTTTTAATAACAGTAATTCCCGTTTTAACCGTTCGTTTTCCTGACGCATAGTTTCACGGGAATTTCCGGCAGGAATCAGGCAGACTTCATACCAAGCTTTACTGCGTCCGGCCACCGCTTCACTCGTTCGTTTCACCGTGGCTTTCGGATAGCAGGATCTCAGCGCAGCAAGTTCCTGATCCGAAAGCCTGAGCTCCCTGTAATAGATCCCTTCTCTAAAGGAATCATGGAGAAAACGATCAAAGGTGCTTTCCGGCATCTGCTGTCACCCCTCTAAGAAAAGCGTTTTCTTAACTATATCGAGGGCAGCAGATTTTTATGACTTTTGGTACACCGATTCTTTTACGACCACGTTGGCCACGACTTCCATCGGATCGATCAGCGGTACAGAGAGATGATACGGCTTCAATACAAGACCGATTTCCGTACATCCGGAAATGATCAGTTCTGCTCCGTTATTCAAAAGTTCCATGGATGCTTCCTTCAACTTATCCAATGGATCATGATCAGTATTTCCGCTTTTAATTCCATTCTCTCCATAAATGGCGTCCATGACTTTATTTTTCTGTGTCAATGGCGTAGGCGTAACGACCTCCAAGTGGTCGAAATACTTCTGGAACAATCCGCTCTCCAACGTCCCCGTCGTCGCCAATACGCCGATCTTCGTAACTTTCGGGTAATGGTCCTGAATGAATTTCTTTAATTCAAGAAAAGCATTCAGTAACGGGAAGGAAACGGATTTCTGAACTTCTTCTATGAAATAGTGGGCCGTCATACAAGGAATGACGGCGACTTCCACTCCTAATTTTTCCAAATTCTTCGCAGCATGGGTCATTTCAGGTACAGGACTTGCTCCTCTGCCTGATATCGCTTCTGTCCGATCAGGAATCTTCGCATTACTGTCTATGATGACGCGATAATGTTCCTGGTCTTTACTAGCGTCCGTTGCACGGATGATTTTCAAATAACATTCGGCTGTCGCTTCCGGGCCCATGCCCCCGAGAATACCGATCAGTTTATCATTCATATGATGCCTCCTAACAAAAGACCGGAACCAAGCAGTTCTTCATGAAATACCTGCCACTCGATTTTTCAGCGGCTTGAACAATATGTCCTCGTCCATTTCTGGTCTCGTTTTGTTTAACTGTTCCAGGGCGATCTTCGCTCCCGGATCCATCCCTTGACAACCGGCCAACAGAACAACATCGTTTTCCTTCACTTCAGACAAGGCATGTTGGACAGCATCATCCAACTCTTTGTATAAGTGGACACGGATACCCGCTTTGTCCATCATCTCCTGAAATACGCGCACCTCTTCTTCTGTCACAACGTCTTTCTCTGTGACGTGGGAATGACTGACGGTCGCAATCAGTTCCGTCAGACCGAGCTTAGGCGCCCATTCCATGATAGCCTGGGCATTCTCGCGGTTTACAGTTACGCCGCGGCTTCCGCGGATGGCGTAGACCAATTTCAAATCGGCATAATCCATTTGTTCCAGCGTACTGAGGGTCACATTAATATTTCCGTAGTTCGCAAAGTGGTCGTCCAAGATCTTGAAATCGTCTTCGAACACCATTTCGAAGCGGCGCTCGACGCCTCCAAACCCTTTCAAGCCTTTCTGGATCGTCTCAATCGGAATTTCGTTCAACAATGCTGCTGCGATCGCAACCATGGAATTATATACGGAATGATACCCCGGTGTCGACAGCTCGATGTCAAAGGACTCTCCGCCATACTTGCTTCCGCCGACTGTAAATGGCTTGCGGATCTCTACCGTGAACTTCGCACGGCCTGTGGAAAGGTCAAGATTTTTACAAATCAGATCTCCGTCTCCTGTCTCCACACTGAAGGTAAGGACGTTTGCTTCCGTCTCTTCTATAAGGGAGGCGGAATAAGCATCGTCCAGGTTAAGGATTGCCCATTTGCCTGCGCCTGCATTGCGGATAAGACTTGCTTTGCTGTTGAAATACTCTTCAAAAGAACCGTGGAGGTCAATATGTTCGCGGCTGATGTTATTCAGCGAGACGATGTCAAAATCAACGCTTCCGACCCTGCTTAAATCAAGTGCAGAGGAGGAGACTTCCATCGTTACATGGGATACATCCTGGTCTCTCATCTGAGCGAAGTAATGGTGGAGATCCAACGATTCCGGCGTCGTCAGTTTCGTCGGTTCCGAATAATCACCGAATTTGACAACCACCGTCCCGATCAATCCTGTTTTCCAACCATGCTCTTCTAAAATGGCATCGGTCATAAACGATGTCGACGTCTTTCCGTTGGTCGCCGTTATTCCGATTGTTTTCATCGCACGGGATGGATGACCATAGAAAGCGTCACTCAAGGCTGCCAGTGCTTTGCGGCTGTCCGTTACCTGGTATTGAGGGAGGTCGTCCCATCCTTCCTGGTAATCTTCTACAACGATGGCCGCAGCACCGTTCGCCAGCGCATCAGCAATGTAGACGTGCCCATCTGTTTTAAATCCCTTGATACATACAAATACATCGCCCGGTGTTACATTCCGTGAGTTGTAGGCGAGTCCCTGCACGTCCATATCCCGATCATTCCATGCTGCCACTATGTGAATGGATGATAGTAATTCTTTTAGTTTAGCCATTCTTATCTACCTTCCTGCCAATGTTTTATCCTTATGATCCGTACGTGTCATGATTCTTCCTTCTTATTATAAACGGCTGTTCCTCTTTATTCTGACGGAAAAACCATTATTTTCGTTTCGTCACTTTTCCTGCGACAAGCCCTGCAAGCTTCTTCCCGAAAGCGAACGCCGGTTTCGGATCTTTCGGGTCCCAAATGGCGTGTGCTTTTGGCCGGAAATACGATTTGAATACTTTTTTCGGTGAGAGCTGACCCGTCTTGATATATTCTCTCACTGCAAGCAGATCTTCATAGGCATACCAGAAAACGATGTTCTGATCCTCCTCTACCGCTTTCGGCGGCAGCGGATCGCCTGTCAATTCCTTATAAGTGATGTAAGGAATATTGATGCCCGTTTTCTGCAGCAGATGATTCAAGTTCGTAATCCGAACGTTAATCTCAATCAGGTAATAGCGTCCTGTTTCCGCATCCTTCTTAAATTCTATTTCCGCAAAGCCCTTGTACTGAATTCCTTCCAGGAACCTGCTTCCCAGCTCGTACAGCTCCGGGACATACTTCTGCTGCGTATAGACGGAAGCACCGTAGTTAACAGGGAACTGACGCAGTTTCTGACAAGTCACCCAATGGGTAACCTTCGAATCCTGGTCCAGATAGGCGTCAAAGGTGTACATATGATCATCAAATCCAGGAATAATCCGTTGAACAATGACCTCAATGTCCGCAGCTTTGGATTCTTCCACTTTCTCCACCAATTCTTCTCTCGTGTGAACGGTGAACAGCTTTCTTCTGAACTTAGCCACAAACGCAGGGGAATCGACAGGTTTGACGAGACAAGGGTATCCAATATCCGATTCCACCTTATCTACGTATTCCGCTCCGTCGACATGRAACGTCTCAGGTACCGCCACTCCGTGTTCGGAGGCGAGTTTATGCAACGTTCCTTTATCCATTATTTTAGTATATAATCCCTGCTCTTTTTGGGGAATAAGGAAATGTTCCCTTAATTCCGGAAGATAAGCATCGACGAATTCGACATAAGGATCTGCTGTCGGTATCAGCACCGGCGCTTCCTGTTGTTTTTTTGCGTAATCAATCAAAAAAGCAACCAGACCCTCTGGATCCTCTTTATAATGTGGACCGATCAACGCTTCGGAACAATACTTGGACTCAAGTCCATAGGCACCTTCCCACGCATAGTCGACGGCAGCAACGTGGACACCGTGAACGCCGAGGCACCGGATCGTGCTGAGACCGATATAATAATTCGCTCCTAATACAACTGCTTTGTTAGCCATGAAAAATCCCCTTTTTCACCTTTATGTAACGCAAATTTACTTTGATTTATATAGATTCGTTGTCGTTTCATTTTTTCAGTACGTAAACATATCTATTTTATCACAATCGCACTTGTAAAAAAACGTTAAGGGGGTCGCCATGATGCAAAAAAGACAGCCCTGATGGACTGTCTTGATATATCTTCATAAATTGTTCAAATAATGACAGACGGTTTCGATGCCTTTGGTGAAATTTTCGATATGGAAATGCTCGTTGGGCGCATGGAGGTTCTCCGACGGCAGACCGAATCCCATCAGCACCACAGGAGCGTCCAGCACACGTCCGAATACTTCAACAATCGGTATCGAGCCCCCTTCTTTAGGAAACAGCGGGCGAGTCCCGTACACAGCCTCGAACGCATCGGCCGCCGATTGAATCATCGGATTATCCGAATCGATGGATACAGGATCCGCCTTAATGTACTGCTGCAGCGTCACTTTTGCTCCTTTTGGTTTAACGGTTTCCACGTGCCGGACGACAGCGTCATACACCGCGTCCGGACTCTGGCTGCCGACGAGACGACAGCTGATTTTCGCAGCAGCCTCTTTCGGGATAATTGTCTTCAATCCTTCGCCTTGGAAGCCGCCTGTGATTCCGTTGATTTCCAATGTCGGACGAATGCCGACCCGTTCCTGGAACGTATAGCCGTCTTCCCCGTAAAAATCATCGAGACCGAGAGACTCCCTCAACGCTTCTTCTGAAAAAGGAATCGAGGCGATTTCCGCACGGAGCTCTTCTGTCGGTTCCGGAACCCCTTCATAAAAACCATCGACCGCGACGCTCCCGTCCGTATTGTGAAGGGAATCAAGCACCGTGACCAACGCATGGATCGAGTTCGGCACCGCTCCTCCGTAGGTTCCGGAATGAAGATCAGAATCAGCTGTTTTCACCGAAAGTTCAAGCGCAAGTGCTCCGCGCAGAGAAGTGCAGATGGCAGGCTGCCCCTCTTCAATAAAGGATGTATCGCTGATCAATACGGCATCGCAGGAGAGGGCCTGCTTTTTCTCCTCTATATAAGCAGGAAGATTCGGACTCGCCACTTCCTCCTCCCCTTCGATGACGAACTTCACATTGACAGGGAGCTCTCCTCTTTCCCGCATCAACAAGTCCACCGCTTTAATATGAATAAACAACTGCCCCTTATCATCGGTCGCTCCACGAGCAAACACCTTTCCATCACGGATGACAGGATCAAATGGTGGAGTATCCCATAAGTGGACTGGATCCTCCGGCTGAACATCATAGTGCCCGTAAACGAGAACCGTCGGTTTCCCTTCGGCGTGCAGCCAGTCCGCATAGACGATCGGGTGACCCTCCGTCTCCACCACTTCCACATGTTCCATTCCCGCCTTCTTGAGTGCCGCGGCCGTCCAAGCGGCTGCCTCAGCTACATCGTCCCTGCGCTGTTCTGAGGAAGAGATGCTGGGTATGCGTAAAAAATCCTTCAACTCCTCCAGAAATTCTTCCTTATGTAAAGCTATGCTCTCTTTCATTGTCATCCTCCTCCGCCTTCTTTTGTCTATCATTATACACGAGGAGACTGCCCGTATTCGGACAGTCTCCTCGTGTATGAATTAAATTAAAGAAATGATAAAGCTGACTACGACAATCAAGCCGATAATCATCAGAATAGTCCGGATCATAAGATCACCTCACTGAATAGGTGTATTTGCCATACCATTACCCTTATATTCTGTGTCCGCAAACAATCTATACGATAAATCGGTCTTTATACTCCCCAGGGATAGAAAAGAAGACAGGAATTCCTGCCCTCTCCCCATACTTCTTACACTATAACTCGATCCCAGTGCCGATGCGCAGCAATGGCTTTCGTGAAATCTTCGGAGAACTGTTTATAATCCGTTGCGGTAACGACACCACTGTTACCGCTCCATCCTCCCTGTTCTACTATATCCGCTCCGGCTCCGGTTGCACCGATCGGCTTGTAATGGTTGAAGGATTCCTCCAGGTAATAAGCCGCACGTTTGCGGAACGACTCATCCATGTCTTTTCCTCCGACAACGTAAACCGCATCATAGAGTACCGGGTCTGTCGTCCGGAACGTATGATCAACGGTAACTTCGTTGCCCTCACTGGATTTCAGCTTCCCTTGTTTACTGCTGATGATTTCGGCAGCAACCCCGTTGGAAGAAAGGTGGTCAAGCACGGTCTGCACACCGCTTCCATCAAAACCGGCCGCCAATAGGACGCCGACCTTCCTGGTTGCCGCCTTGGAGGCAGAATTAGCCTGACTTAAGGCAGGAGAGGACTTCGTCACTTCCGAACCTCCCTCTGTCGGGACTGCCACACCAATGTTATCGGCAATGCCTTCAGCTAGATCCATACTGACGTTAGCAAACATGTCGACGACCTGTTTACGCACAGATTCGCTGCCGACTTTACCCAGTTCAAAGCTGAATGCTTGGATCAAGTGTTTCTTCTCATGATCGCTCATGCTGTTCCAGAACAACGTCGCTTGTGAGAAGTGATCTTTAAAGCTTTCACTCCGCGCCCGAACTTTACGGCCTTCTACTTTCTCCTGATAATGCTTGTATCCGCCCTCTTCCTCTGACGCCGGTGTTGGCGTGTTCTTGGCCAAAGAGTTCTTATGATAGCTGACCTGACCGGTATTGATGGTCTGGCGGCCGTAACCGTCACGCTGGTTATTAAAGAACGGGCAGACGGGACGGTTGATCGGAAGCTCATGGAAGTTCGGTCCTCCAAGGCGGATCAGCTGGGTATCCGTATAAGAGAACAAACGCCCTTGCAGCAACGGGTCGTTCGTAAAGTCGATTCCCGGTACGACATGCCCAGGGTGGAATGCCACCTGCTCATTTTCCGCAAAGACATTGTCTACATTACGGTTCAGGGTCATCTTACCGACAATCTGTACGGGCACGTCTTCTTCCGGCCAAAGCTTCGTCGGATCGAGAATGTCGAAATCAAACCGGAACTCATCCTCTTCCGGAATGATCTGTAAGCCCAGTTCGTATTCCGGGAAATCGCCGTTTTCAATGGCATTGTATAAATCTCCTCTATGGAAATCAGGGTCTTTCCCCATCACCTTCTGTGCTTCATCCCACACAAGAGAGTGCGTCCCAAGCACAGGCTTCCAGTGGAACTTGACGAAGTGCGATTTTCCTTCTTCGTTTACAAGGCGGAAGGTATGTACTCCAAACCCTTCCATCATCCGGAAGCTGCGCGGAATAGCGCGGTCGGACATCGTCCACATAGCCATATGGGCGGATTCCTGGTTATTCGCAATGAAGTCCCAGAAAGTATCGTGGGCGGAAGCCGCCTGCGGCATGCCGTTATGGGGTTCCGGTTTCACCGCGTGGATCAAATCCGGAAACTTGATGGCATCCTGTATGAAGAATACCGGTATGTTATTTCCAACAAGGTCGTAGTTACCTTCTTCTGTGTAAAATTTCGTAGCAAAACCACGGGCGTCACGAGCAAGATCGGCAGAACCTTTGGAGCCCGCCACCGTGGAGAAGCGCACGAAGACAGGTGTCTTCTTAGCCGGATCATTGAGGAAATCGGCCCTCGTATAGTCCTTCAATGATTTATAAAGTTCAAATTCCCCGTGGGCGGAAAAACCGCGCGCATGTACGATACGCTCAGGGATACGCTCGTGGTCAAAATGCGTCATTTTTTCACGAAAATGAAAATCTTCCATTAACGTAGGACCACGCTCACCTGCTTTTAAAGAAAATTCATCCTCAGACACCTTCAAGCCCTGGTTCGTCGTCAGATGCTTCCCTGAATCATCAACCCGGAACTGCTCCAACTGTTCATCCTTCTTCGATCTTTTGTCGCTCATGGAGATCCTCCTTGTACTATATTTAGAATGTTAAGTAACTAAGAAACATTACAAATATGTACCCACGCCCCCCGCACGATAAACGTTATATAAATATAGATTTAAGGCGGGAGGTAAAAAAGGGAAAACAAAAACACCTGGACGGCTTCCCACTCTAATTAGAATAGGAGTTCGTCCAGGTGTTTCGCTGTGGAATTTATTATGGAAGCTGGGTAGCACCCATCAGGTGACGGTCACATTCCCTTGCCGCTTCACGTCCTTCATTAATCGCCCAAACAATCAAACTTTGTCCGCGGCGCATGTCACCGGCAGCAAAGACACCTTCGACATTCGTTGTGTACTTTCCATACTGAGCAGCAACGTTGGAACGGACTGTCGTTTCAATTCCAAGCTTTTCGATCAAGTCCTGCTCCGGCCCGCTGAAACCGATAGCAAGCAGAACAAGGTCCGCTTCCCAAACTTTCTCTGTTCCAGGGATTTCTGTACGTACTTTGTTGCCTTTTTCGTCATAGGAAAGGGCAACGTCGATCGTATGCACTTCTTTTACCCGGTTATTCTCGTCACCGACAAATTTCTTCGTCATGACCGCATAAGCTCTCGGATCCTTTCCGAACTTCGCTTCTGCTTCCTTCTGGCCGTATTCGATACGGTGGATGAGCGGATACTGCGGCCACGGGTTCGCTTCATTATCACGCGCGGAACCTTTCTTATCATAAATGTCGAATTGGACGAGACTTTCGCAATCATGGCGCAGGGATGTGGAAATACAGTCTGTACCCGTATCCCCGCCACCGATAACGATGACCTTCTTCCCTTCGGCACTGATATAATTTCCATCGGCATGATCCGTGTCCAAAAGGCTCTTCGTATTGGAATGAAGGAAATCCATGGCATAGTGGATACCCTTAAGCTGGCGTCCCTCTACCTCCAGATTTCTAGGCGTCGTCGCCCCACCACAAAGAATGACGCTGTCATATTCCTCATTCAACCGGGAAACAGGATAGTTTCTGCCTACTTCTGTGTTCGTAAGGAAACGGATTCCTTCTTCCTTCAGAATGTTCACCCGACGCTCCACGACAGAATAAGGAAGCTTCATTTCCGGAATACCGTAAGTCAGCAGACCCCCGATGCGGTCGTTACGCTCATAAACAGTCACCCAGTGCCCCGCCTTGTTCAGCTGGGCAGCAGCAGCCAGTCCGGCTGGGCCGGATCCGACCACGGCGACATGCTTACCAGTCCGTGTCGCCGGTGGATTAGGCTGGACCCATCCTTCCTGGAATCCTTTCTCGATGATAGAACGCTCGACACTTCGGATGGCCACAGGAGGCTCGTTAATTCCGAGCACACATGCGCCTTCACAAGGTGCTGGACAAGCGAATCCGGTGAATTCCGGGAAGTTGTTCATTTCATGTTCTTTTTCCAGCGCTTCTTTCCACTGCCCTTGATACACAAGGTCGTTCCACTCCGGAATGAGGTGATACACCGGGCATCCGGAGGTGACTCCGTTAATTTCCATTCCTGAATGACAGGTGGGAACACCGCAGTCCATGCAGCGTGCCCCCTGCTTCTGTGCCTCTTCATCCGAAAGGGGAAGCGTGTAATCTTCCCAATCTTTCGTTCTGGTTGCAGGATCGCGTTCAGGTATCGATTGACGTTGATATTCCATGAATCCGGTAGACTTTCCCATCAGATTTCCCCCTTCTCCGTTATTTCACAGTCTCCACTGGCTTATTCCGTTCTTCAAAGGCGGTCATTTCCGCATCGAATTTCTCGAGTCCTTCTGCTTTCAGACGTTTGATCCGCTCCTGCATCGTCAAATAATCCCTCGGGATGACTTTGACGAACTTGGCGACATAAGAATCCCAGTCTGCCAGAATCCGTTGACCAAGGCCGCTGTTCGTATAACTTACGTGCTTCTCGATCAATTGGTAGAGCTCCTGGATTTCTTCCGCATCATCCAGCGTATGCAGGTGGACCAATTCTTTGTTGCATTTCGTTTCAAAAGGTTGTTGTGATTCATCGAGGACATAAGCGACCCCGCCGGACATACCGGCAGCGAAGTTACGACCTGTCCCTCCAAGAACAACGACTTTTCCTCCGGTCATGTATTCACAGCCGTGATCACCGACACCTTCGACGACGACTTCGGCTCCACTGTTCCTGACACAGAATCGTTCACCGGCAAGACCGTTGATGTAAGCTTCCCCGGCTGAGGCTCCATAGAAGGAGACGTTCCCGATGATCGTGTTTTCCTCCGGAACAAACGTCGATTTCGGAGAAGGATGGACGATGATTTTACCGCCTGATAAACCTTTTCCTACGTAGTCATTGGAATCTCCGACAAGACGGAGTGTTACACCCTTCGGAATGAACGCGCCGAAACTCTGACCTGCCGACCCTTTGAACGTCAGCTTGATCGTATCTTCAGGAAGTCCTTCTGCACCATATCGGCGGGTGATTTCACTACCAAGAATCGTCCCGGTTACCCGGTGTATATTACGGATGGATCCGGTACCTTCCACCGGCTCTCCTGTTTCTATCGCTTTCCTGCAAAGAGGGATAAGCTCTTGAACATCAAGCGTCTTCTCCAGCCCGTGATCCTGCTTCTGTGTTGCGAAGCGGCCGTAGTTATCCGGCACGTCCGGCTGGTAAAGCAGTGCGGAAAGGTCGATGCCTTTGGCCTTCCAATGATCGATCGCTTCGTTTGCTTCCAGCACGTCTGTGCGTCCGATCATTTCATTGATGGAACGGAAGCCAAGCTCTGCCATCAGCTCCCTTGCCTCTTGAGCAATAAAGCGCATGAAGTTTTCAAGGTGGTCCGCTTCCCCGGTGAACTTCCTGCGCAGCTCCGGATCCTGGGTTGCCACGCCAACCGGGCATGTGTTCAAATGACAGACCCGCATCATGACACAGCCAAGCACGACAAGCGGTGCTGTGGAGAATCCGTATTCTTCTGCGCCCAGTAATGCAGCGACGACGACATCCCGCCCCGTCATCATTTTTCCGTCTGTTTCAACAACGATACGGTCACGCAGACGATCAAGAACAAGCGTCTGATGGGTTTCGGCCAGGCCGATTTCCCACGGCAGCCCTGTATGTTTAATACTTGTCCGCGGAGCAGCTCCTGTACCGCCATCATACCCACTGATCAATACGAGATCGGCACGTCCTTTGGCAACGCCGGCAGCAATTGTTCCGACTCCGACGGCGGACACAAGCTTCACGCTGACTCTGGCTTTCGGATTGGCATTCTTCAAGTTATAAATAAGCTCAGCCAGGTCTTCAATGGAATAGATATCGTGGTGTGGTGGTGGAGAGATCAGCTCGACACCTGGTGTAGAACCACGAACTTCTGCCACCCACGGATATACTTTCTTGCCTGGAAGGTGACCGCCTTCTCCAGGCTTGGCCCCTTGAGCGACCTTAATCTGAATTTCATCGGCATTCACAAGGTAGTGACTGTTCACACCAAAACGTCCGGAGGCGACCTGTTTTATGGCGCTTCGTTTGGAATCTCCGTTTTCTTCCGGATTAAAACGCTTCGGATCTTCGCCGCCCTCTCCGGAGTTGCTTCTGCCTCCGATCCGGTTCATAGCAACCGCAAGCGCTTCATGCGCCTCAGCACTGATGGAACCGAAGGACATGGCTCCAGTCTTGAATCGTTTGCAAATATCTTCCACCGATTCTACTTCCTCCACCGGAATGGAGTAACGCTTCTTAAAGGACAACAAACCACGCAGAGACTGGAGGTTATTGTTCTCGTCTGTCAGCATTTTCGAATACGATTTGAACAAGTCATAATCATTGGAGCGGCATGCATGCTGAAGGGTCGCGATCGTCTGAGGATTGTACTGATGATCCTCCCCGTTCTCCCGGTATTGGAATTCATCACCGGCTTCAAGCTTACGATTCGATCCACGGCTTTCATCGAAAGCAACTTCATGACGCATCAATACTTCTTTCTCGATGATATCAAGGCCGATTCCGCCTAAACGGGAAGCAGTACGTGTGAAGTATTGATCGACGACTTCCTTCTTAATTCCAACAGCTTCAAAAATTTGAGCACCGCGATAACTCTGGATCGTGGAAATACCCATTTTGGAAAGTACTTTAATAATGCCGTCGGTCGCTGCTTTCACATACGTATCGACAGCTGCTTCATGGGATTCGACCTCAAGAAGATTGCGCTCCTGCAAATCACGCAGCGACTCATAAGCGATATAAGGGTTGATGCCTTCCGCGCCATAACCGAGAAGCGTCGCGAAGTGATGGACTTCTCTTGCTTCCCCGGTCTCTGCGAGGATCGACACCTTGGTCCTTGTCCCTTGACGGATCAGGTGATGATGCAGACCGGAAACCGCAAGCAGTGTTGGAATGGCTGCGTACTTTGCATCCACACCACGATCGGACAGGATGAGGAGGACATTTCCTTCTTCAATGGCCTGATCAGCTTCTTCAAACAAACGGTCAAGAGCCGGTTTCATCGCCTCTTCTTTCGCTTCAAACAAGACAGACAACGTCTTAGTCCGGAAGCCCTCCAAGTCCTGTTGACGAAGCTGTTCAAGCTCTCTGTTTGTCAAAATAGGAGAGGCAAGACGAATATGGCGGCAGCTTTCCGGCTGAGGATCGACAAGGTTGCCTTCTGCTCCGATCGTTGTTTCCACCATCGTGATCAGCTTCTCCCGAATCGCATCGATAGGCGGGTTGGTTACTTGTGCAAACAGCTGTTTGAAATAGCTGTAGAGTACTTGCGGCTTTTTCGAAAGCACGGCAAGCGGGGAGTCGTACCCCATTGATCCGACGGGGTCTTTCTTGTCTGTGACCATCGGCATCAGAATCTTATTCAGCTCTTCAGTCGTATATCCAAATGCAAGCTGTTGACCAATCAAATTCTCTACCGGCGGGTGCTCTGTGACCGGCTCCGGAAGGTCTTCTAAATTCCATTTATTCTCTTCGATCCATTCTTTATATGGATGCTCCTGAGCAATCTGCAGTTTAATCTCTTCATCCGGGATGATCTTCCCTTCTTCCAAATCGACAAGCAGCATCTTTCCAGGTGCGAGGCGGTCCTTGTACAAAATGTCATCCGCAAAGATATCAAGGGCTCCTACTTCGGAACCGAGGACGATCATTCCGCCTTTGGTTACGTAATACCTCGCTGGTCGAAGTCCGTTACGGTCAAGACAGGCCCCGATCTGCTTCCCGTTTGTATAGGCAAGCGCAGCCGGTCCGTCCCACGGCTCCATCAATGTGCTGTGGTATTCATAGAAATTCTTCTTATCTTCCTGAATCGTATCGTCATTGGACCAAGGCTCCGGCACCATCATCATTGCCGTATGGGCAAGGGAGCGTCCGGACAAGTGCAGAAATTCAAATGCATTATCGAACATCGACGAGTCGCTTCCTTCTGCATCGATGATCGGCAGAAGTTTCTTCAAGTCTTCTTCACTGAAATATTCGGACTTTAGTAATTCCTGTCTTGCTCTCATCCAGTTGACATTTCCCCGGATTGTATTGAATTCTCCATTATGGATGGTGTAGCGGTTCGGGTGTGAACGTTTCCAACTCGGGAAAGTGTTCGTACTAAAGCGGGAATGCACTAAAGCGAGGGCAGTAATGAAATCCGGGTGATTCAAATCGATGTAGAAGGAGTCCAACTGCTCAGGAATCAGCATTCCTTTATAAACGATCGTGTTGGAAGATAAACTGCAGATATAGAAATCATCGTAGCCTTCCACACTTGCAATCTCTGCTTCTGCACGTTTTCGTATAATATATAAACGGCGTTCAAAATCCATCTGTGTCTCCACACCAGCCGAAGGGGCCACAAATGCCTGACGGATGAAAGGCTTTGTCTTCTTCGCATCGTTACCCACGAAGGAATCGTTAATCGGCACCGTTCTCCAGCCGAGGAATTCCTGTCCTTCTTCTTCCACAATCTTCTGGAAGCGCTGCTTACATTCCATTCTCAAGTCATGGTCATCCGGCAGGAAAATCATCCCGATGCCGTACTTCCCTGACTCAGGCAGGTAAATATCTTCTTTCTCACACTGCTTCTCAAAGAATTTATGAGGGATTTGTGTCAGGATTCCGGCCCCATCTCCGGTACTGACATCAGCAGACTGCCCACCACGGTGTTCCAGGTTACAAAGAATCGTAATGGCATTCTCGACGATACTATGGCTTTTCGTTCCATCAATATTAGCAATTACTCCGATTCCACAAGCTTCGTGTTCGTTCTCCGGGTGATATAAACCCTGCGGAACAGGATATCCGTTTTTTGCATATTCATTCCCCCTAGCGGACTTATTCTTGTAGGTTACAGGCATAAAATTAAAAAATTCTGTCTTTTCAGTTTCTTACTAGTATAGCATGAAAATCCGGCCCCTTCACGTACCTAAAGCACATAAGTACGCAATTTTCCGACAAATAAAGAGGGATTACCAAAAGGAAAATCCAATAACACGAACGATGTAAGCGCAACCAACCAATTTTGTATTTTTTTATAATTTTTTCAAGAAACCGTGTCTTTTTGTTTCGGATACAGAAAGATTTTGTATAAAAAGTCATAAAAACGAATCAATATACAAGGAGGAATCAGGCTGTAAGTTGCGAATAGGAAGGATGGAGGTGTAATAATGGGTCATGAAGTTCGGAAGTATGGCATTTCAGTTGGAAAACTATCCACCGGGAAAAGGAACGCAATCACAGACGTCCCCGGCGTAAAGGTCGGGCATCACACGCTCGCTGAAGGGGATGTGCAGACAGGAGTGACAGCGATCATCCCCCACGAAGGGAATTTGTTTCAAGAGAAGGTACCGGCGGCATCCCACGTCATCAACGGCTTCGGCAAGACAGCCGGATCGATTCAGATAGAAGAACTGGGGACGCTTGAGACGCCTGTGATTCTCACCAATACTTTCGGTGTCGGGACAGCGATCGATGCCGTCATTGATTATACATTGGAACGTAACGAGGAAATCGGCAGGGAAACCGGAACCGTCAATGCGGTCGTCGGGGAATGCAACGATATGATACTGAACGATATCCGCAGGCGGACGATCCGACGGGAGCACATTCATTCAGCCATTGAAAAAGCAGATAAGCACTTCGGGGAAGGAGCCGTGGGCGCGGGGAGAGGGATGGTCTGCTATTCGCTCAAAGGCGGGATAGGATCTGCTTCCAGAATACTGCCGATAGGTTCGAAAGACTATACCATCGGTGTGTTGACGCTCACCAACTTCGGCACGCTGCGTGATCTTCGTATAGACGGAAGAGCAGCAGGGGAAGAATGGCACGCGGAGAAAGAAGCGAAGGAGGAGAAGGATAAAGGGTCTGTCATGATTGTGGTGGCGACGGATTTACCGGTTACCGACAGACAGCTGCATAGAATTATCAAACGTTCCGTCATCGGCCTTTCTAGAACAGGAGCGATGATCAGCAACGGAAGCGGTGATATCGCCCTCGGTTTCTCAACTGCTTACAACATCCCCGCAAAACCGTCTTCCGTTCACATGATTCCGACCATTCATGAAGAGGAAATCGATATCGCTTTTCGCGGCGTGGCAGAGGCGACGGAGGAGGCGGTCCTGCAATCCCTGTTTTGTGCAGAAACCGTTACCGGACGAGACGGAAACATCCGCCGATCTATAACGGAGTTACTATCAGAATCTCTTGTACCAAAGGGAGAAAACCCTTGAAAAAGAGACAATGCCCGTGCTACATTTCTCCAGTAACCGGAGGGATGCCCTTATGCGCAGGTGGCGGATACTAACTATTTTGCCGGCTGTCTTCATAGCCGGTCTGAATTTCAACGATCATCGTTATTTCTTTAGTATTCTTATGGACGCAATCGCTGTCGCAGCAAGTATCGACGTGGTAAAACGAATGAAAGCCCCCATCCTCTTAAGGACAGGGGCTTTCATTCGTTTTCTATTAAGCCGCTTCCTGTTTCCCATCTTCTCTTCGTCGGTGATAGATGACGTTGATTTCTGCTCCGACCATCAAGATGATACCGGTCAGGAAGAACCAAAGCATCAGAACAATGATTCCCCCAAGGCTTCCATAGGTTGCGGAATAGTTACCGAAGTTGGACACGTAGAAAGAAAAGCCTAAAGAAATCAGCTGCCAGAGGACAGCGGTAATGACAGCTCCAGGCAGGATATGATGAAACGGAATATTCTTATTCGGCGCAAAGTGGTACAGTGCCATAAGCACGCCTCCGATGACAGCGACACTGATCACCCACCGGAACACCTGGAACAGAAACGCTGTTTCCCCAGGAAGATTGATGGCATCAAGAATGACCTGACCGAAAACCGGCAGTACGAGTGCGACAGCAATGGCAATAATCATGCCGACAGTCAATACCACCGACAGGAGCCGGACTTTAATAAAGGACCTTGTTTCCTCCACGTTATACGCCTGGTTGGCAGCTTGAATGAAGGCATTGATTCCACTCGAAGCAGACCAGAGTGTACCGAGAATACCGACAGTAAGAAGCCCACCGTTGGGCTGCTCCACTACGTTTATGATGTTATCCCGGAAAATGTTTGCTGCTTCCGGTGTCGAGAAGCTGCCCACCGCATCGACGACCCTTTCCGAATCAATATTCATATAAGGCAGTATGGACAGCAGTAAAATAAGCAGCGGCACAATCGCAAGCAAATAGTAATAGGCCTGCGCCGCTCCAAGCATCGGTATGTTATCCTTTTGAAACTCTTTTATGAGATCTTGTAAATAGCTTTTCGCTTTCTTCATCGATCTGCTCCCTCCTCCACAGACATGTAATTGTCTATCCCCTTTTTTTGTAAGAACTAACCTTCTGAGGATGCGGGAGAGAGGAGAGGCTTACGTCTTTCGCCGGGAAGAGGATGGAATCCCCATCCCGTCCCGGTATTTAGCAACCGTACGACGCGAAATATCTACGTGAAAGGTATCTCTCATTTTATCTGCGAGCCGTTGATCAGACAAAGGACGGGAGCTGTTCTCCTCCTTAATCCAATCACAGAGAATGTCTTTGATCTGCAAAGAGGAGTATACTTCTCCAACCTGCGATTCGTACCCCTTCACGAAAAAAGACTTAAGCTGTTTCATACCGAGGGGGGTCTGTATCACTTTTCCTGCAACCGCCCGGCTGACGGTGGATTCATGGACCCCCATACGATCGGCAACCTGCCTCAGCGTCAAAGGCTGCAAAGGTTCTCCACTGAAGTACCTTTTCTGATGTTTCATCACTATCCCAGCCACACGCATCAATGTATGCTGCCGCTGTTCAATGCCACGCATCAACCAGCGGGCCTGCTGGAAGCAGTCTTCAAGAAACAGCTTCGCCTCTTCCTCCTCTTCATGCATCCTACTCAGTATACCATCCCAATGAATGTGTTTTTGGAAAGAGTAAGGATCGCGCAAAAGAAGTCCGTGGTCCTTTTTCTCCACATATAAATCAGGCAGAGCTGTCTCACGAGGTTGTACCTTCGTCTGAATGAGCGGTCGAGGCTGAAGCTCACGAAGAATGGCAAGAGCTCTTTCCGCCTCCACTTCCGAAACGCCAACTGTCTGCAGCAACTCCCAGTTCCTCCCTGCAAGATCCTCCAGGTGATCTGCTGTCAATTGATAGAGGAGGTGATCTTCTGGATACGTTTCTTCTATCTGCAGAAGTAGAAACTCCTGGAAGTGGAAGCAGCCGGCTCCGAATGGCTCCATATGCATAAGCTGCCGCCTGGCGGAAGAAACCGCTTCTACATCCACCGCCAGAATCATCGCAGCCTCCTCTTCAGATATAGTCAGGAAGCCTTTGTCATCAAGACTTTCAGCAAGAAAGCGAAGAATCTTCTTTTCCTTCTCCTCCCTCTCCAGCCACCTAATTTGTTCGATCAAATCTTCCCGCCAATTCGCGGCATCTGCTGCGAGTTGATCTATTCTATCAATATAAGCATCGTCGTTTCGCGAAGACAGGATGGAAGACATGGAAGCCGGTGGATCAAAAGCAATCATCGGGTTGCTCTCGACCACTTCCCATATGTAATCCCATACCTCAGCCGTCGTATATTGAAGCAGGTTGATGGCCTGTTTCATCTCTGTCGTCATGAATAAACCCGTCGTCTGTTTTTGAGCTAATTCCAGCTTCATCTTTCACACCCCTAAGATAACGCTTTCATATTTAATAATGAACGGTTTCTATCTATCTTTCAAGTTCCATTCCTATGTATAAGAAAAGCCGGCACAAGGCCGGCTTTTCTTCTGTCTGTTTTTAAGAGCGGACACCTTCGTAAAAGGGGGCGCTTATCGTTTCACGTGGAACATTTTGTTAAAGAACATAAGTAGCAAGCGTTTTCTGAACCGCTTCAATCGGGCTGTCTTTCTTAAACAGCTTGACGATCGGTTCGTGTGATCCGGATAACCAGATTTTCAATTCGGAATCCATATCGAAGCTTCCTGCTGTTTCCACACTGAAATGGGTGATGCTCTTATAAGGGATGGAATGATATTCGACCTTCTTACCTGTCATCCCCTGCTTATCTATGAGAAGAAGGCGCTTGTCGGTGAAAAGGAAGGAGTCCCGGAGCACTTTATAACCGCTCTGAATCGCTTCCTTCTCTGTTAAAATACCATCCAGCTGCTTTTCCAGCTTCTCTACGTCCACTTCACTGGCATTGCCAAGCAGTTCATTCAAAAATCCCATGGTCCTTGCTCCTTTCTACTTCATCATTCGCAGCAGCATACTTTCTCCCGGTTCCAATTCAAGCGTCAGCCGGTTATTCTTTGAGCTGAATATCCGCTTCTTGTTTTCCAGGTGCTGCCACTTCCCTTTCTCGATCGGGATATCGACTTCCCGCTGTTCGTAATGGTTGCGGTTGAACAAGTAAAGAAAACGTCCGTCCGATGCCTGATCACCGAAATGATCGACCCCGTTGTCTACCCAGCGTTCGAAGCAGAAGACATCCTTATCCAAGGCGAACGGCTGCCAGTGCCCTGTCCGGAGAGCATCGTGATCCTGCCTCCACTTTCCGATGTTCCGGTACCAGTCAAGCAGGTCCTCATCTTCTCTTCCCCATGGATACGGCTTCCGGTTATCCGGATCGGCCCCTCCGGTGAGACCCGCTTCATCTCCGTAATAGAGAGAAGGGATGCCCGGGAAGGTGTACATCCATAAGCTGAGAGCTTTGATCTGTTTCCCCACCATTCCCTCTGCATCCTCTTCTCGAAAAGAGGCAGGAAGAAAGCCTGTCAACATTGTTTTAATACGCTCGACATCATGGCTGGACAGCATGTTCATCACGGCATAGAAATATTCTTTCGGATAGTGTTCACATAACGTCAACAGACGCCGGTAGACACTATAGCCGTCCATTTCGCCCTTCATGAAATCAAGCATGATGCGACGGACGGGGTAGTTCATGACGGAGTCCAAAACGCCGCCGAGGAAGTAATCTCTCCGTTTCCCATAGGCTGTTTTGTTAGAGGCATCTTCCCACACCTCGCCGAGCAGCACGCTCGACTCATTTTCTTTCTTGAGCTGGCGGTAGATTTGACGAATCAGATCATCTGTTAATTCATCCGCAACGTCCAGGCGCCAATGGTTCATATTTGATCGCTGCCACGTTTTGATGACACTGTCTTCGTCGTGAACGAGAAAGTTCTGATAGTCTTTGTTTTCTTTATTCAACGTCGGAAGTGTGCCGACTCCCCACCAGGCATCATAATCATCCGGATACTGGTGGAACGTGTACCAGCTGTAATAGGGGGAATCCTTAGACTGGTACGCTCCCAGTGAATCATATTTTCCTTCTCGATTAAAGTAAATGCTGTTGCTGCCTGTATGACTGAATACACCATCAAGCATAACCTCGATTCCATAAGACGAAGCCTCTTCAATAAGCGTCTCAAAAGCTTCCTTGTCTCCAAGCAGTGGATCGATCTTATGGTAATCGCCTGTATCATACCTGTGGTTACTCTCCGCTTCAAACACAGGATTCAAATAGATGACTGTCACACCGAGGGATTGGATGTACGAAAGCTTGGAACGAATCCCATCAAGATTTCCCCCGAAAAAATCCCAGCGGATCACTTCGCCCCGTTCGTTGCGTATATAAACCGGATCATTTTCCCAGTGAGCATGGACAAGACTTGTTTCCGGTGCCTTCTCAAGCGACAGCTCCCCTTCGCAATAGAAGCGATCCGGGAAGATTTGATACATCGTCGCATTTTTCCACCACTTAGGCGTCCTGTATGCAGGATCGTACACCGTTATTTGCCAAGACGGTGGGATATGCTCGTATATCTTTCCTTCTCCACTTTCATTACTGCGCTCCCGCCCGTAGTACAACGTCTGGTCTGCGAGAACCACCTCGAAGAAATACCAGATCAACTGTGGTTCTTCCGGCATTTCTATTGTCACTTCGTAGGAAGCCTGTTGATGACCTTCGCTCCGAACATCCATCTTCTTCGTGTGCTCGTCGTCGGTGCGATCGAGGATATAGTGCAGGATGACCTGGGATGCCTGGTATCTTGCGTGGACATCGATCGCCAGAGTAACAGCAGAACCTCTCGGCGCTGCACCGAAAGGCTCTCGATAAGAAGCTTCAAAACTATTATGATACATCTCTTTTTGTTTCACTGATCCGACCTCCTCCAACATCACTTCAACGACGTTACCCGTTGGATGCCCCATATATCGCGGGCATATTCCTGAATCGTCCTGTCACTGGAGAAAACTCCGGATTGGGCGATGTTCACCAGACTCTTCGCGTTCCAAAGGCGTGTTTTCTGATAGTCCTGACTCACTTTCTTCTGCGCGAGCAGATAACTGGCAAAGTCTTTCAAAACGAAGTATTCATCGTTATGCGTCAACAAGGCATCATAGATTTCCTGGAAATCTCTTTCCCCTTTAGAGAAGGGACTGTAATGGAGCAGTTCATCAAGGGTATTACGAATCCGTTCGTCCTGGTTATACATCGCTTTCGCTGAGTAGGAACCGTTATGGTAATAATCCCATACTTCGTCCGAGCGTAATCCGAATATATAGATGTTGTCATCACCGACCAGGTCATGGATTTCCACATTCGCTCCATCCATCGTTCCCACCGTCAAAGCCCCGTTCATCATGAACTTCATATTTCCTGTTCCGGAGGCTTCCTTCGTAGCAAGGGAAATCTGTTCACTTACGTTGCTCGCAGGAATCATCTTCTCTGCAATCGACACCGAATAGTTCGGAAGGAAAACGACCTTAATATATTCATTCACTGCCTTATCGTTATTGACGACGTCAGCGATTCTATTGATTAATTGTATGACCTTTTTAGCAAAATGATAGCTTGGTGCCGCCTTCGCTCCGAAGAAGAACGTGCGCGGTACAATGTCCAATGTCGGGTCGGACTTTAATTCATTGTATAAATGCATAATATGAAGTGCGTTAAGCAATTGGCGTTTGTAGCCGTGCAGCCGCTTGATGTGGACGTCAAAGATGGAATTCGGGTCAACGATGATCCCCTGCGTTTCCTTCACCCAGTTGGAGAAATCTTTCTTATTCTCCTGTTTGATATCATGAAGCCGATCTAAAAAGGAAGCATCTTCTTTATGATCCAGCAGACGCTTCAGCTCGCCTGGTTTGTCTATCCACCCATCACCGATCGTATCGGTTACAGCGGTGGCAAGTTTCTGGTTGGCATGCATCAACCAACGGCGGTGGGTGATGCCGTTCGTCTTGTTGTTGAATCGGTCGGGGAACGTATTGTAGAAGCGTTTCATTTCTCTTTCTTTCAATATATCCGTGTGCAGTTTGGCGACACCATTAACGCTGTGGCTGCCTACAATGGATAAGTGGGCCATTTTCACCTGTCCGTCCGCCACGATGGCAAGGTCGGCAATCCGGTTAAAATCCCCGGGGAACGTCCGCCAGAGCTCCTGACAGAAACGCTCATTGATTTCATCTATGATCATAAAAATTCTTGGCAGCAAAGACCTTACAAGCCCTACAGGCCATGATTCCAAAGCTTCGCTCAATGTCGTGTGGTTGGTGTACGACACGGATGATTGAGTAATCTCCCATGCCTCCTCCCAGCCTACGCCTTTCTCATCCATGAGAATCCGCATCAATTCAGGAATGACGAGTGCGGGGTGCGTATCGTTAATATGCAGGGCTGCTTTCTCAGGGAATTCCGACCACGGCAGATCCAACGCTTCGAACGTGCGGATGATGGATTGGACGCCTGCAGAAACAAGGAAGTATTCCTGCTTCAGCCGCAGCTTCTTGCCTTCCTCATTGGAGTCATCGGGATAGAGGAATTCCGATATCCTCTCCAAGGATCGCTTATGATGCAGGAAGTGGCCGAATTCCCCTTCCCGCTCCGCTTTCTGAAGCGTATCGGAAACAGTGGGCTCCGCAGACCACAGCCGCAGCGTATTCACCGTTTCATTGCTATAGCCGACGACAGGGACATCATACGGAACAGCCAGAATCTGTTCTTCATCTGTATAGTGGAATCGGAGGACACCGTCTTTATCCTTCTCGGACGAGACGCGGCCGCCGAAGCGAACCGTAACGGCCTCTTCCGGGCGACGGGTTTCCCATACGAAGCCGTCCTGGAGCCAGTGATCCGGGAGCTCCACTTGTTTGCCATCGACGATGTGCTGGTCGAACATGCCGTATTTATAGCGGATTCCATACCCATGTCCAGCTAACTCCAGCGAAGCAAGGGAATCGAGGAAACATGCAGCTAAGCGGCCAAGCCCGCCATTACCGAGACCGGCATCGCTCTCCTGCTCTTCTATATCCGAAAGGGAAAGGTTCAGGTCTGCCAGCCCCTCCTCCACCACCGACAGCACCTTTTCATTCAACAGGTTATTACCGAGCAGACGCCCCATCAGAAATTCCATGGAGAAATAATAGACCTGCTTTGTCTTACTTTGTCTATACTCTTCATTGGTCTTCAGCCAATGCTTATTGATCTTCTCCTGGAGCAGACCACTGAGCGCACGGTACGTATCATACGTCGTAGCGTTATCGATCGATTTCCCCAGGTTTCCTTCCAACCGCCTCTGGAACTCCTTTTTGAATTCCTCTTTATCACTGAACATCACCATAACGGTTTCCTCCTGTCCCCCCTGCTAACGGAACATAGATTGATAGAGATCCATGTACTGTTGGGCAGAGTTTTTCCAAGTGAACTTACTCTTGCAAATGTTCTTCACAAGCGTTTGCCAAGCATCAGCATCTTGATACATTGCAAGGGCCCTGCGGATGGTGTACAGCATGTCATGGGCGTTGTAATTCGTAAACGTGAAACCGTTTCCCTCTCCCGTCTCCTCATTATATGGCTGGACGGTGTCTACAAGTCCACCTGTTTCCCGTACGATTGGTGCCGTTACATAGCGAAGTGCGAGCAGTTGCCCGATTCCGCACGGCTCGAAGCGGGACGGCATAAGAAACAGGTCGCTTGCCGCGTAAATCTGCCTGGATAAGGCTTCGGAGAAACGGATGTTCGTCGACATTTTCTCTGGGTGCCTGTCATGTGCCCATTGAAGCATCTGTTCATATTGATATTCTCCTGTACCGAGCAGAACGATTTGAACATCCTCATGATACAGTAGTTCATCAATGACCCGCCCGATTAAATCGAACCCTTTCTGCTCGACCAGCCTGGAAACGATGCCAATCATCGGGACATCTTTCCGGACCGGCAAACCGAGTTCTGCCTGCAGCCACATCTTGTTCTGCCCTTTCTTAATCAGGGAGCTGCGATACGGGAAGGCGAGCGACTCGTCTTTCATAGGATCATAGTTTCGGTCATCAATTCCGTTGACAATGCCAATTAATTCATCGGTGCGCTTTCGGAGTACTCCGTCTAGGTTTTCCCCATAATACGGTGTTTGAATCTCTTTTGCGTAAGTTTCACTGACGGTCGTGATGAAATCGGCGTAGTTCAAGGCGCCTTTCATGAAGTTGATGTCTCCAAAAAATTCGAAAGCATCGTCTCTCATCATCGATTCATCAAAGTCCATTAAATCGTGAAGCACGGATTGGGCGAAGACCCCCTGATACTTTAAATTATGGATGGTGAACACCGTTTTCATACCTTGAAGTTTCTCGACCTCTTTATAATGGGTATGTAAGAATACCGGAATCAACCCCGTCTGCCAATCGTGACAGTGAAGAATGTCAGGAGTCCAGTCCATCCGGCACACCAATTCCATGACGGCCCGGTTGAAGAAGACGAACCGTTCGGCTTCATCGCCGTACCCATAAAGGTTCGAGCGTTTGAAGTAATACTCGTTATCTATGAAATATACAGGGATGCCTTCATACTCCAGGTACTCGATCCCGGCATATTGATTGCGCCAGCCGAGTTGGACATCAAGCGCCTCAAGGTGGGTCATTTGCTGCTTCCACTCGTCCGCCATATTCTCGTATTTAGGAAGGACCACACGTACATCAGCGCCTTGATCCTTCAATGCCTGCGGCAGAGAACCGAGTACGTCCGCCAATCCTCCTGTCTTGATAAAAGGGGTGCATTCAGATCCAATCATCAATACTTTCATTATTTATTCACTCCTCCAATTAATGTGCGGGGGACCGCCTCTTGCGTCTTACGCGAAAGGGACTGACCAGAGTGATGCGTCCAGACAGTCCCTTATGTTAGTCATTCATTTTTGATAACGTTCGTTTACATCGTCCTTCTCTTGGCGATAACAAACGGTTTCTCCGGGGCACCGATCAGCGTTTTGCCGCGGGAGATGCTGCAGTCTTTATCAAGGATGACATTCTCGAGAACAGCATTGCTTTCAATTTCGCAGCGCTGCATGATGATCGAGTTTTTAATGACGGCTCCTTCTCCTACTTTCACACCTCGGAAAAGGATGCTGTCTTCCACATGACCCTCGATGACACAGCCGTTTGCGACCATCGTATTGGTGACGTTGGACGTTTCCGTATAGTTGGAAGGCGCTTCATTCTTCACTTTTGTGAAAATAGGTGCTTCTTCCTTAAACAGTGCATCATGTTCGTCTGCATCAAGCAGTTTGGAACTGTTGCGGTAGTAGCTTTCCACGGAATTGATCAAAGCATGAGTTCCTTCATATTCATACGCATGGACATGGATGTCCGGAATCTTCGACTTGATCCCGTCCAGGAAAAAGTTCGAGCAGCCGTGTGCGATACACTTCTCGATCAGCTCATACAAATACTGCTTCTCGATGATGTACATATCCATGTACACATTGGAATTGCTGTGATCATTGTGAATAGCTGTCACCCGGTTGTCTGCATCCAGATCCAGCTTGTGGGCTCGATGGAACTCCGGATAAAGCTCTTCTACCTTCGTATAGACGACCGTTACATCCGCTCCTGCTTCCTTATGTTCACGGAGGACATCCTGGAAGTCAATGTTGCAGATGTTCTGGGAACCGGAAACGACGATATAATCTGCAAGTGTCCGGTTGATGAAGTCTATATTGTTGTGGAAATGCTGCAGATCCCCACGGGAAATGTCCGTCGGATCATTCCAGTCCGGCGGCAAAATGAATAATCCGCCGCGCATCCTGTCCAAATCCCATGCTTTTCCTTGTTCCAAGTGATCCATAAGTGAGCGGTACTTACGACGCGCGAACACAGCCACGGATTCAATTCTGGAATTGGTCATGTTCGAAATTGTAAAGTCGATCATCCGGTAACGGCCGGCGAATGGTACAGCCGCTCCGCACCGGAAATAAGTCAGTTCGTCCATCATGTCTTGTTCGTGATCTAAGTTTATGATTCCTGCAATACGATCCATAATATCCTCCCTTTAACTATTCGTTGCGTAGCTTGTCGCAAGAACGCTGCCTTCATCTGCTACAAGCGTGATTTCACTGTCTGGTGAAGGGTCGCCGATGACGGCTCCGTCTTCAATGACGCTGCCTTTGGAGATGATCGCGCGGTGTATCTTCACGTTCTTGCCGATCTTCACGTCCGGCATGATGACGGAATCTTTCACGACGGAAGACTCGCCGACATGCACACCGTAAAAAATAATCGATGTATCAACCGTTCCATAAATCCGGCAGCCTTCATTGACGAGGGCATTCCGGACGGAGCCTCTCGGTGCAATGTACTGCGGCGGCTGGTTCGGGTTCTTCGAATAGATGCGCCATCTGTGATCGTTGAGGTCGAGCTCAGGGTTCTTCTTCAACAGATCCATATTCGCTTCCCACAGACTATCGACCGTACCGACATCCTTCCAGTATCCTTCGAACTGGAATGCCATCAGCTTTTTATAATCATAAAGAAGAGCAGGGATGATATCTTTCCCGAAATCATGGGAGGAATCTTCTTTCTCCGCATCATCGATCAAATAACGCTTCAATACTTCCCATTTGAAGATATATACACCCATCGACGCCAGGTTGCTCTTCGGAAATTCAGGTTTCTCATCAAACTCGGTAATTCTTCCATCATCATCGGTATTCATGATCCCGAAGCGGCTCGCTTCTTCCCAAGGGACTTCGATGACAGAGATCGTCGCATCTGCATCCGTCTTCTTGTGGTGGTCGAGCATCGCATTGTAATCCATCTTATAGATATGGTCACCGGAAAGCACCAGTACGTGTTCCGGATCATATTGGTTAAGGAATTTCAAATTACGGTAGATGGCGTTCGCTGTCCCAGAATACCAACCTCCGCCTGCTGCCTGCATGAAAGGCGGGAGTACAGAAACGCCTCCGTATTTACGGTCCAAATCCCACGTGTCCCCGATTCCGATATAATCGTTCAGGATCAGTGGTTCGTATTGTGTGAGAACACCGACCGTATCGATGCCGGAGTTCGTGCAGTTACTTAATGGAAAATCAATGATCCGGTATTTTCCGCCGAAATAGACGGCTGGTTTCGCAATTTGTTTGGTTAATGATTTCAGTCGTGTCCCTTGACCGCCGGCCAAAAGCATCGCAACGCATTCTTTATTTTTCATGATTTTCCTCCTTGGATACTGAAGTTCTCTTCAAGAAGCTCACACCGAGCGGGGGAATCGTCATGGTAATATGTTGATCCTGTCCTTGCCATGGAGAAGGTACTGTTTCCAGCGGCAGTCCGTTCGTCTGCCCAGAACCTCCGAAGTGTTCCGCATCACTCGAGAAAATTTCTTTGTATGAGCCGTTTTTCGGGACCCCTACTTTGTAGTCGTGATAAACTTCCGGTGTGAAGTTACATACCACTACCAGCTGATCATTGGACGTACGGCTGTTGCGTACGAACGATACGATGCTCTGCTCGTAGTTGTTGGGATCGATCCATGTGAATCCTTCCGGTTTGTGATCGAACTCCCACAGGGCGGGCATGTCCTTATACAAACGATGCAATTGTTTCGTGTATTCCAAAATGGAGGCGTGGGATTCGTAATCGAGCAGTTCCCAATCCAAGTCCTCTAAGTCCTTCCATTCATCGAATTGACCGAATTCACCTCCCATGAATAAAAGTTTCTTCCCTGGATGGGCGTACATAAAGGCGAGAAAAGCACGCAGATTGGCGAATTTCTGCCAGTAGTCCCCAGGCATTTTATTTAATAACGACTTCTTACCATGAACGACCTCATCATGAGAAATCGGTAATACAAAGTTTTCGGAAAATGCATAATGGATCGAGAAGGTAATCAGGTTGTGATGGTACTTCCGATGAATCGGATCCATCTCCATGTACTTGAGCATGTCATTCATCCAACCCATGTTCCATTTATAATTGAACCCGAGGCCTCCGATATAAGTCGGAGCGCTAACCATCGGCCAGGACGTGGATTCCTCAGCCATCATAAGCGTATCGGGAATTTCTTCGAAAACGGATTCATTCATTTGTTTGATGAACGTTACAGCTTCCAGGTTTTCTCTTCCGCCGTATTCATTCAGCTCCCATTCCCCGTCTTCCTTACCGAAGTCGAGGTAGAGCATACTGGCGACGGCATCGACACGGAGCCCGTCCAGATGGTATTCCTTAAGCCAGTAAACAGCGTTTGAAATGAGAAAGCTCTTCACTTCGTTCCTTGCAAAGTCGAACGTAAGCGTTCCCCATTGGGTTTTCTCCGCCTTCTTAGGATCGGCATACTCATAAAGCGCTTCTCCGTCGAAGCGTCTCAGTCCGTGCTCGTCCTTGCAGAAGTGACCGGGGACCCAGTCCAATATGACACCGATTCCAGAATTGTGACAGCGGTCGACAAAATATTTGAAATCATCCGGGGTGCCGTAGCGGGAGGTGACGGAGTAGTAGCCTGTCGCCTGATATCCCCAGGAGCGGTCGAACGGGTGCTCCGTCATAGGTAGTAATTCGATGTGGGTGTAACCGAGGTCCTTAACATACGGAATGACCATATCTGCATACTCCCGAAAATTATAGAAGACTTCCGGTTCAATATTCTTCCATGACCCTAAATGAAGCTCATAGATGGACATCGGAGATTCATACGGGTTCTTCGCCTTCCGTTCTTGCATCCACTGATGATCTTTCCACTCATAACCATCCAGCGGATAGACGACGGAAGCGGTATCGGGGCGCAGTTCGCTGGAAAATGCGTAAGGGTCAGCCTTCAATCTCAAATGTCCGTGTGCGGTCAGGATTTCGTATTTATAGATCGTCCCTGAATCGAGATTCGGGATGAACGCCACCCATATCCCGTTATCATTGACTTTCTCCATCGGGTTCTCCCGTCCATCCCAGTCGTTGAACATACCGACGACGCTTACACGGACAGCATTAGGGGCCCATACGGCAAAGCGGATGCCCTGCTTTCCATTCCGCGTTTCGGGATGAGCACCGAGCAGTCGGTAACTGTACCGGAGATTCCCTTGATGGAACAAGTAGATATCATGCTCTAAAGTTGTATCCTGAACCACATCATCACTCCTCATGAATGTTCTTCACCAGCCTTATACCGTTGTTTTACACCGGCCTGTTGAGAACGTTTTAATATGCTTATATTCATCATAAATTTTGGCGAACGCTTTTACAATTAAAATTAATGAAAATATTCTGAAAAGTTTTGTCGGATATTGTCGAATTTTCCCAAATTAATGCCAAAATCACTTATAATAGGTTCGCAATTTTCGGAAATCGCTTTCATATGATGTCGATTCCCTTTTTATTACAAAAGAAAACGGTTTATTACATATTTTTACACATCGTATAGTTTTCTCAAATGCGTTTCAGACAAAAAAAATAGTGGTATAGCTTTAGAAACCAAAATTAACGAGGTGAACAGTCATGTCATTAGCAGGGATCAGCCTACTAATCATCGCCATCGCATTCGCATTCATCAGTATCTATGTCGTCAAAACGCTGAAGGCGGCAGCCAGCACCATGACCAGCGTCTCCCATACATTAGAGAAAGTGGAGGGACAGATGCAGGGAATTACCACAGAATCAGAACATCTCCTTAAGAAGACGAACACGATCGCTTCCGATATCGAATCGAAAACACAAACCTTAGACGGACTTTTCGACACCATTAATAATGTAGGGTCGACTGTCGGTAACGTAAACCAGTCCCTGCAGGGCATGAGTGAGAGTGTCGCCCATGCTTCCCACCAAAAGGATGAAAAGGTGGTCAAGGCGCTCCAATGGGGCGATGCGGCCATCGAACTTTATTTGAAATGGAAACGGAAAAATGCAAAATAAAAGGAGGCAGCTCATATGGATTTCTTAGGAATTGGAGTATTGATCATCGGCATCGCCTTTGCCATCGTATCAATCTTCCTGATTAAAGCACTGAATAATTTAGCCAATGTCCTCAAAGGCGTAAGAAAGACGGTGGATCAGCTGCCGGAGCAGTTGGATTCTGTCATGAAGGAAACGACCGGCGTCCTCCATCAAAGCAACGATACGCTGGCAGATGTGAATGAAAAGATCCGTGCCCTCAGCCCACTCTTCTATATCGTGGGGGACATTGGGGAATCTTCCCGTAAATTGACCTCTTCTCTCGTTGATGTGACCCACACGATCAAGACGAGCACCCACGAGGGAGAACAGAAAATTAACGAGGAAGGCTGGCGCGGCATTTACGGGGCCCTCGCCTTGACGTATTATTTAAGCCAGAAGCGAAAAGCGCTGAAATCCGCCCAGATCAAGAGTACGTCTGTATGAAGAAGGACAGCGACTGGATAATCGGAGGAGCTTCAGGGGTTCTCGCGGGATATACGGCACGGTCGATAAGCAAAGATCCATCCATCACGAAGATGAAATGGTACAGAAAGAAGAAAGAGCTATATGAAACAGGTCTTTCTGGACACCAGTATCTTCAGGAATCAAAGAAGGAGCTGCAACAGGCAGCTGCCGCAAATACGAAACAGAAAGGGGATATTAAGATGACACAAACGAATGGAAACGCAACACAAACAAAAAAACGAGGGAAGCTGCCGTTGGCCATGCTGACTGGAGCAGTGATCGGGGGAGCATTTGTTCTAATTAAAAACCCCGAAGAACGAAAGCGTATCATGGAGGGAACGAAATCCACCAAAAATGCCGTAACAGGCTATGCCTCCGAGGTGAAAGAGGACCCGAAAGCGAAGAAGGATGACCTCTTAACCCGCATCCAGAACGTTGTGACCATCGCTAACGAAGCCATTACAACCGTTCAGGAAGTCTTCAATAACCAAGGCAAGGAAATTACTGAAAAAGTGAAAGATATTAAAGAAGAGTCCGAAGCCATTATCCATACGGCAAAAGACGCCGGAGAGGACCTGCAGGAGGTAGGCGGTAAGGCGAAGGAAGCGAAAGAAGAGCTGACAGAGTCGAAGGAAGAGCCTTCCGTCCAACAGGAAAAAGTCGTGGAAGTAAACGCTCAACGATGAAGAGGTAGACGAAAAGCGCCGGATCCGTAGTAGGATCCGGCGCTTTTTTATTATTCCGTGACTTGTGTAAGACGCTGGGAAGAAGCAGCGACATCCGTTACCGCTGCATTTATTTCCTGGATTGCTTCCGCAAACGCAGCAAGCTCTGCTTCTACGCTGTCACTGAAAGCCTTGTTCTCCCCCATTGCCTCAACAATTCCGGTGAAGAATTTGTTGATGTGCTGCATGCTTTCGGTGCTCTGACGGACGGCCCCATCCATCTGCGTCACGCTTGCAGACACCTTGTGGATTTGAGAGCTTGTCATCGTGATAAGCGCTGCTACTTCTTCCACAGATGCTTTCGTCTGTTCGGAGAGCTTCCTTACTTCATTGGCAACAACTGTGAAGCCTGCTCCATGTTCCCCCGCCCGTGCAGCTTCAATAGACGCGTTTAAGGACAGTAAATTCGTCTGCTCGGCTATGGACGATACAATGGTGACAATTTTGCTGATCTGTTCCGCTGTCCCTTGGAGGTGGTTCATATCGGCTGTAATCGAATCGATCTGCCCTTTCATTTCATCCATTTGTGATTGCTGGACCTGCAGGCGGTTCTGTCCTTCTAAAGATTGTCGCTCTACATCATGAGAAATACGCACCCCTTCTCTTGATGCTGCGACGATGTTCTTCGTCTGGTCTGTCAGGTGTTCGGTAGAGGCACTGGCCTGCTGGGATACAGCTGCGACCTCCTCCGACATCCGGTCGATCCTCGTATAGGCCTCCATGCGCTTATGTACTTCCACTTCCCGCAGACCTGCCGCCTCTTCTTCAAACATTTCCAAAACCAACTGCTGCTCCAGATTCAAGATTTTTGTCACCGCACGAAGTGCTTCCAGAAACTGAGGACCGGTTCCAAGTTCCCGAGAGAAAATATCAAGGAAGGAATGGGTGAGATCCTGGAACGCGCACATATACCACTTCGGTTTCAGCCCGATTCTCAAATGAACAGAAGCGATCGTCCGCCTCTTCTCCAAAAACGCTTCGTCGATGATTCCTGTAAACATTTCTTCTATGTGTCTCCTGAGCGTCTGCTTCAACCGATCGACGGAGCTGGTTTCCTCAATGATGGCGGTCAAGGACGGTTCCTTCTGTAAGTTGGCATAGAATTGATCGACGACTGCACCGATATTAGCGGCAACAACAGGTTGGAGCGACTGGAGAACGGCCAGATCGGGCTCTGTCAACCCGATCATGTCACACTGCCTCTTCACATCCGTCCCTTCTACGAGATGGAGCTCTCCACTGAATTTTTCTTCTATTGGTAATGTTGGCGTCTGCTTCTTCTTAAATAACAATGCCTTTTCCTCCCTCACTCACGCTTCTATACGTATGTATCGACATAGAAAGTACGGTTTTAAGCCATTTGATAAAAAAAGGAAAAGACGCAAAAAGGCCCGCCATATAGGCGGACCCGTATCGAAGTGCCATTAGTAACGGCCTCGATCGATATATTCATTCGGCTCTTGACCGAACTCCGTACTGTGGTTCTTGAATTGGGCAAGGCGGCCGTTTCGATGCTCACCTTTGCTCTTCGTCTCTTTAAACTGACGATTGTGTTTCTTCTCTTTATTGCCCATGGTTTTCACCTCGTGTAAAACATGATGTCTTACACCCCTATTCTTCGTCCATTCCGGCTGATTTATGCATGGCTCCGAAAGGAAACAGGAGGGGTTGTATCCCATTTTTCCAAATGACGGCGGAAGCAGTGCATGACAAGCAGATGGGCTTTGGCCTGTGTATATTTATAAAAGAACCAAGGGATCGACGGCATGTAATCATGAATCGCTACGATCGCTTCATTCTTACCGGGAATTTTTCGAAATTCAAGCCGGCCCCGCTCATTCTTATCGACATCGGCCAGAACGCCGCCGGAAATATAATAAAGCGCCCGGTCTCTCGTACTTCGATCAGCGGCATACGTAAGTTCAAGCAGGGGCGTCCGGTTAAAGATGACACCGATCCGGCAATGGCTGGCATCAAAAACCGTCGTCTTCACCCACGGATTGAGTACCCGCTCCAGCCAGCGCACGTAATATTTTGCAATCCAGTCTGCAGAGTGACCCGTTGGCAGCGGGATCCTCTGCACAGACCGCACATCCTGCTGGATGGGAGAGAACTTCGGCTTGAGACGGCCCTTTTTCTTCGGTGCTTCTTCCTCTAAAGCAGCCCTCGCCGCTTCTTCAAACGTTATGCTTCCTTCACTCAGTCCTTTCACGCGGTTCTCTTCCTGCACAATCATCGGATGCACAAGGCTTTCAATTAATGGGTAAACCATTTCTTTAGGCGAACCTGTCACAAGACGCACCCACAGCTTGGACAATTGAATGGTTAGAAAAGGAACATCGATCATCTTCGGGCTGCGGTTCATGACGGCGGCGAGTTTTGCCATCATCTCCTCATAAGTCATCACTTCCGGACCGCCGACGTCGACAGCCTTCCCTGCCAGTTCTCTGTTATCAATGCTCTTATCCAGCGTAGTGAGTACGTCCGGGAGAGCAATCGGCTGCGTCTTCGTCCGCGTCCACCTTGGTAAGACCATAAACGGCAGCCGCTTCACCAAATTCTTCAAAATCGGAAAAGAGGAGCCGGAGGGACCCACGATAAGCCCTGCCCGGATCGTCGTGACCGGTGTCCCGTATGCTCCGAGAATTTCTTCTACTTCCAGGCGGCTCCTTAAGTGAGGGGACAGAGGACGCCCATCATCCGGAACGATCCCGCTTAAGTAAATGATTTGCTGTACGCCCTGCTTTTTAGCTGCCTGTGCGAAGTTATCGGCAAGAATGACGTCCATGTCTTCAAACGACCCTTGGGTCAACTTCGCTGAGGGAAGCATCGAATGGACGAGGTAGACAGCAATATCGGCACCCTCCAGTCCTCTTTCCGCATCAATCAACGAATATAAGTCACAGGACTTCCAATGAATATGGGTCTCGTCCTCCTTATCATCCCCATTTCTTGATAATGCGATAATGTCATGATTTTTTACCAATTTTTTCATCAAATTACGGCCGATATACCCGCTTGCACCAGCGACTACGACCTTTTTTCTCGGCTCTGTCATGGCTTCACTTCCTTCTTTATTTCCTATGTACCCGGATACCATATGCTAATAACTCGACAAAATTCGCCGAATTTCGAGTTTTATGGTAAAATTCCCGAGGTGACACCTACATATTCCATCGTAAAGGGAGAGATGAAATTTGACAGCTAATGAAATCGGCTTTGCACTCCTTTACATCGGACTTTTTCTATTGATAGGAAAGATCATCCGTGTGAAAGTGACTTTTTTACAAAATTTGTTCTTACCATCTTCGATTATCGGAGGTTTTGTAGCATTATTGTTAGGCCCCCAAGTATTAGGTAAATTCATGCCGGATGACTCCTGGCTTTCTTACGGCGTCATGCCGCCGGTCGTGACAGAAGTCTGGGCGGATCTGCCTGGGTTGATGATTAACGTCGTGTTTGCTGCCTTATTCCTTGGCGCAACCCTTCCTAAATTGAGTCAAATTTGGAATTATGCCGGTCCTCAATTAGCTTTTGGCTGGACGATCGGCTGGGGCCAGTATGTCGTAGGACTTCTTCTCGTGCTGCTTGTTCTGACACCCGTATTCAATATTCCACCGATGGCAGGAGCCCTGATCGAAGTAGCCTTTGAAGGCGGACACGGAACGGCTGCCGGTATGGCCGGTACGTTCGAACAATTCGGCTTCGATGAAGCGTTCGATTTGGCGATCGGGCTTGCGACGATCGGCGTCTTATCCGGTGTCATCTTCGGAATCATCCTCATCAACTGGGGAATCCGTAAGAAAAAGACGAAGGTAATTGATGGAATCAACGATTTCTCCGATCTTCAGAAGCGCGGGTTCATGGAATATCAGAACCTGGAGCCGAACGGAAAGCTTACGTTCCGTCCGGAATCGATCGAACCTTTATCCTTCCACATGGCGATTGTCATGCTTGCCATATTCATTGGTTGGGGAATCTTAGAATTACTCATTCAATTAGAAGCGGTGACACTGGGATCAGGCTTCATGGAATTCATTCCACTGTTCCCTATGGCTATGGTCGGTGGTGTGCTTCTACAGATCTTCTTCAGCAAAAAAGATAAATATAATTTAGTCGACCGCCGTATGGTCAACCGTATTCAAGGGCTGTCTCTCGATGTTCTCATCCTGACTGCCATCGCTACGGTTTCCATCGACGTCATCGGTGAGTATCTGGTTCCGTTCTTGCTGTTAGCTGCAGCGGGGATTATATGGAACTTGTTCTGTTTCTTGTACTTTGCCCCACGTTTCATTCCTGATTATTGGTTCGAGCGCGGATTAGGCGACTTCGGACAATCGACGGGCGTCACCGCTACAGGGCTTCTCCTTATGCGTATCGTCGACCCCGACAACAAATCACCATCCTTTGAAGCATTCGGATATAAGCAGCTGTTCTTTGAACCATTCTTAGGAGGCGGTTTCATCACAGCATTATCCGTTCCATTCATTGTGCAGTTCGGCCCATGGACTGCCCTCATCGTATCTGTAGCCATGATGGCTGTCGGAATCATTTCCGGGCTGTTCTATTTCGGCAAACAGAAAATGAGATAAACGATTTATTAGATCAGCGTCTGCCATGCCGGCAGGCGTTTTTTTTTCATACGAGCGTCTCTTTGTTTCATACTAAGCAAGTCGATTGACACCCGGCGCAGGCATGCTATATGTTATAGTCCGTAATCATAAGTAAATCGATCAGAATTCATGATAAATATTGGTAAATAAAGGAGGTTACTTATGAGTAAACTGTGGAAGGGATATATGGAGACATCTCTGATTAAGAAAATCACCGTCGCACTTGTACTCGGGATTCTTGTCGGTCTGATCTTCGGCGATGGGGCATCTGTCCTGGCTCCGCTTGGAGATTTACTGCTCCGTCTTCTCAAGTTCATCATCGTTCCATTAATTCTGTTTACATTAATTGTCGGTGTCAATCAGACCAACACGCACGACCTCGGTCGAATGGGCGGGAAGGTGTTCCTCTACTATCTCGGCACCTCGGCCCTGGCGATTATCGTCGGAATCATCGTCGCAGGCTTGTTCCAACCGGGAACGGGCACGAGCCTGGATGGGAGCGAAAGCATTGACGTCCCGGATAATCCCGGTCTCACAAGTGTTCTATTAAATATCGTACCGGAAAACATTTTGACGGCCCTCACGGAGATGAACCTGCTCGGCATCATCTTTACGGCCATCGTCTTCGGAATCGCGATTGCATTCCTGCGTTCCTCCGCCGATTATAAGAAAATCGGTGACAGTACGTATCAAGTGATTGAAGGCTTGAATGAAGCGACGCTGACGGTCATGAAGGGAATATTGCAGTACGTACCCGTCGGAATCTTCGCGATTGTTGCTGAAATTGTCGGAACAGAAGGCAAAGACACGCTGCTGTCGCTTGGAAATTTCATTCTTGTCCTTTATGTCGGCCTGTTTGTCCAGCTGCTGATCTATGTCGGTATCCTGTTGATTACCAAGCGGAAGCCGTCCGCTTTCTTCCGGGAGGCACGGACACCGATGATCACCGCTTTCGTCACACAGTCAAGCTCCGGGACGCTGCCGCTGACACTGAATGCAGCTAAAAACCTCGGCTTAAACAAAAGCCTGTACGGGTTCAGCCTTCCGCTCGGGGCAACGATCAATATGGACGGAGCAGCCATCCGGATTGCTGTATCTGCTGTATTTGCAGCGAACGTCATCAATGATCCGTTGAGCTTCACGGATATGCTTCAGGTCGTCCTTGTTGGTACCCTCGCTTCTGTCGGTACAGCCGGAGTTCCGGGAGCCGGAATCATCATGATCGCAACCGTCTTCTCGCAAGTCGGACTTCCTATGGAAGCTGTCGCGCTGCTTACAGCGGTGGATGTCTTTGTCGGAATGGGGGCAACCGCCCTTAACGTCACCGGCGACCTCGTCGGAACGACCGTTATCAATAAATCAGAGAAGAAAACAAACCGGTAATATAGAAGAACAAAAGCGCTTTTCTATGCAAACGCCACTAACCGGTAGAGCGATCATTATGGTAAAGGGCGGAGGGAAAAAGGGCAGACTCCTGCGGGAAGTGTGGCACAGATGAGACCCCGGAAGAGCAACAGCGATGAGGACGCTCACCGGCCACCCCGCGGAAAGCGCCCCATTTCCCGCAGCCCGCTCCTCTACCCGATGAAAATTTCAATTAGAAAGCTGTATTACGCGGCTTTCTTTTCTTTTTGCAGTCGAATGGTTAGCATTCTAAGGAATTTTTGTGGGAAAAAACATTAAGAATGCAATTCCAATGGAATATATGCTATCATTAATCGTTAGTCACCTAAGTATTTAGCTAAGCACCAAAAGAAAGAAGGGGTAAGATGACAGACGAAGAAAGAAAGTCCATTAATCGCGTCCCCTTGATGATCGTGCTCATCTCGGGGGCGTTCGTTGCGATTTTGAACCAAACCTTACTTGCAACGGCCTTGCCGAAGATCATGGAAGATCTTCAATTGGACGCCAATACAGCCCAATGGCTGCAGTCGATATTTATGCTGGTGAATGGAATTATGATTCCGATCACCGCCTTTTTAATTGAACGTTTTACGACAAGAAGTTTATTCCTGACCGCCGTCGGATTGTTCGCTGCGGGTACGCTCGTTTGTGGGATCGCACCGAACTTCTCCTTACTGATGGCCGGACGTGTCCTTCAAGCTGCCGGGGCGGGGATCATCCTGCCGTTGATGCAGACCATCCTGTTCCTGATTTTCCCTATAGAAAAACGCGGTGCAGCAATGGGAATGTTCGGACTCGTCATCGCTTTTGCACCGGCCATCGGTCCGACATTGTCCGGATGGGTCGTCGAGCAATTCCCTTGGAGAAGTCTGTTCTTCATCATATTGCCGATCGCCATCGCAGATATTATTGTCGCTTACTTCATATTGAAGAACGTAACCAAACAGACCTTTCCGAAAGTGGACCCGATCTCCATCATCCTATCTACCTTCGGTTTCGGCGGGATTCTGTATGGATTCAGTGTCGCCGGTAATAACAGCTTCTTCAGCGGGGAAGTAATGATTTCCCTCGGTGTCGGAGCGGTTACGCTGTTCCTGTTCATTACGAGACAGCTGAAATTGGAGAAACCAATTCTGGAATTCCGGATTTTCAAATACAAAATGTTCACCTTAACGACAGCTATCGGAATGATTGCCTTCATCGCCATGATCGGCGGTGCCGTCATTCTACCAATCATGATGCAGAACATGCTCGGATTCACTGCCTTTGAATCCGGTTTGATGCTGCTTCCTGGAGCGGTACTCATGGGGATCATGAACCCGATCACGGGACGTCTTTTTGATAAATTCGGTGCCAAATGGCTCGCCATCATCGGACTCGTGCTCGTTACCGGCTCCACGTTCCTGTTCACCGATCTTACGCCGCAAACAACGTTCACGTACCTGGCGATCGTCAACTGTTTCCGTATGTTCGGTATCGCCATGGTCATGATGCCTGTCACAACGGCAGGACTCAACCAGCTGCCGGAACATTTGATGCCGCACGGTACAGCGATGAACAACACGATGCGCCAAGTGGCCGGGGCCGTCGGTACGGCACTTCTCGTATCTGTCATGACGAGTCAGGCCGAACCGTCGGAAGGTCTG
>NZ_ANPF01000011.1:0-40359 GCF_000328325.1 Halobacillus sp. BAB-2008
CGTATGGACTACTGAAGAAGCTCGTCCCGCTCCACGCTATGTTCGGACTTGCATTAGAAACCATGATTGTAACTCCTGTGTCCGTTGCCTTTCTTCTTCAACGACAATATGGGCAATGGGAAGAAATCACTGTGTTTTCATCAACAACTCTTCTCGTACTTGGTTCCGGTATCGTCACAGCCATCCCGCTGCTCTTATTCGGGGCAGGAGCGAAGCGAATCCCCTTGTCCATGGTCGGCTTCCTGCAGTACTTCGCTCCGACTATCATGCTTTTGATCGGCGTCTTCCTCTATGAAGAACCGTTCACATCCGTACACGCTGTATCCTTCAGTCTGATATGGGCAGGACTCGCCGTCTATACATTCAGCCGGATGAAGCGTCTGCAGAAATATTATAGAAAAGCGAGCTGATCCTTTACCGCCTCGCTCTTTAATCAAAAAAGCTCTCTGCGCACAGAGAGCTTTTTTACGTTATTACCAGCTTAGAAAAGCCGCAGCGTCTTTGCCGGATAGATAGGCACTTTCGAGTCTGGTCCTCCCCGCCTGATCATTCGGGCGAAGGAAAGCATCCCCGGCTGCGACGAGGCGACCGTCTCCCGACAAATCGAGATAGGATTGTTGGACGACCTTCTTCGCCTGCGCATACCGCCAACGCTTCAGCTGCTCCGACTCTAAATGACTCCAGTCGAGGTAAGTATCGACCTTGTCCTTAATCAGGGAAAGTACATAATCTTCCCCATAATGCTTTCTGGACCAATCCCCCTGCATATAAACACTGACAACAGGATCTTCAGATATTCCTTTTTTCTGATGGTCAACCACCCGTTCCACGCCCTCCGGGAGATCCTTATCCAGATGACCTCCATCCGGAAGACCCGTCGCTTCATTGAAATGATAAATCCCGACATAAGTAGGCTCAAACAAGATATCCTTCAGCTGTTTCCAAGAAGAAGGATCCATATCAAGATTACTGTTTCGTATCAACTCCACAACCTGCGGAGCCGGCATTGTGAACAGAACTTTGTCGGACTGCCATTCTGCGCCATCTTCCCCAAACAAACGATAGCCGCCGTCTATTTCCATCAGCTTGACGACCTTCGTATGTAAGGAAGTACGGATATTTTGGGCGAGCTGTTTGGCTAACCCGTTCATTCCATCGACTGCTGTGTAGCGAGGATAGTCCTCCCCGAACCAACGTTTCACCCACCCCTCATCGAGCCACTCCTGCGTTTCCTCCTCCAGCTCTTCGGTCCTCACTGTGAAGAACTGGGCGCCGTGATCCGCCTTCCCCTGAGCGACACGACGGGTAGCGAGACGTCCGCCGACACTTCTTCCTTTATCTACAAGAACGAAATTATCCCGGCCTTGTTTTTTAAACCTTCTGGCTGCCGTAATACCAGCAAGCCCTGCACCGACGATCGTAATCTCATAGTGATCCAATTAAGCCACCTCCATATTCCTTTTCGTAGAATGCTCTTTCATGAAAAAAGAACACCCCCGGACAATCCAAGGATGTTCTTATTTTACCACTTACTATTCAACAAGGGACATAGTACGGAAGTCGCCTACTCTTCTACTGTTACCCGCTTTTTCTTGCGGAATTTAGACAAAATCTCATAAACCAACGGAACAATCAACAGTGTCAGCAGCGTCGAGCTTGCCAGACCTCCGATTACCGTCACACCCAGCCCTTTACTGATGATCGAACCGCCTTCAAAACCAAGCGCAAGCGGAAGCAGCGCGCCGATCGTGGCTAATGCCGTCATCAGAATCGGACGGAGTCTTGTCACACCTGCATCAATCAAGGCTTCGCGTGTCGTAAATCCTTCTTTCTCTTTATGGATGACACGGTCAATTAGTACAATTGCGTTCGTTACTACGATACCAATCAGCATGAGTGCTCCAATCATAGCGGAAATACTCAAGGTTTCTCCGCTGATAAGCAGCCCAAGCACCGCTCCAATGATGGTGAATGGCAGCGAGAACAAAATGGCAAGCGGCGCAAGTCCTCCACCAAAGAAGATGACCAGAATCAAATAGACGATTGCAATGGCAGCAAGCATGGCCAATCCTAGTTGGGAGAAGGAATCAGCAATGTCTTCGGCTACTCCGCCCTGGGTGATTTCTACGCCGGACGGTGTATCGATATCCTGTGCTTTGTCATAAACGTCACCCGAAACGGCTCCGACGTCGTCTACCGTAATTTCTGCACTGACACTCGCATACACACGATTGTCTCGACGAGTAATCGTATCCGCAGTCGTTCCTTCTTCCACTTCAACCACTTCAGAAACCGGAACCGTCTGGCCTAGCGGCGTTTGAATTTCCCGCGAGGTCAAGTCTTCTATCGTTGATAATTCCGGTTCCTCCACGTTTAAGTAAACGTTCAAGTCTTCTCCATCCTGCTGCACAGTTGTCAGAACAGGTTCTTCTCTATTTTGGCTGAGTTCCATTCCTACCTGGGCAGCCGTAACGCCAAGTTCACTCAGTTTATCGTGATCCACTACGAGTGTATATTCATCGTAGGATTCTGAAAGGCTGGAGTCGACATTACGAAGGTTATCTTCTTGTGAAAGAAGATCTTCCAGCTCTGTCACAACCGGCTTGATTTCATCGATATTTTCTCCATATACCCTCAGCTCCAAGTTACTGCTTGAACCAGTACCAGAGAAGTCCTGGCTTACCCACTCTCCCTGATCTGAGTTCGCGTTTAATTCCTTAATGACCGTTTCCGTTTCTTTGTCAAAAGCTTCCGTGTCATCGTTGTATTCTACGAAGAACATCGCTTGATTCGACGCACCCGGGTTCATTGGGTTTTCTCCACCGACGGAATACTGGATTGTTTCCGCCCCATCACGGTCGAGGAAGAAGTCCTGCGCTTCATCAGCAACTGCCTCTACATCCTCTAATGTCTGACCCGGTTCCGGGTTATACGTCGCGATGACCATCTTCTGCTCCTGATCAGGAAGGAAACTCGTTCCGACAAGAGGAAGTAAGGCTATGCTCCCGACCAATACAGCAACAGCGATAATCGATGTAATGATCTTATGATTCAAAGCCTTGGTCAATATTGACTTATACCAGCGAGCGAGCCGGCCGCCGCCCTCTTCATGAGGCTGTTGCTTAATTTTATCGCTTTTCAATAACGTATGGGACAGCATCGGTACAATGGTGACAGCAACGAGTAAAGAAGCCAGCAAAGCAAATACTACTGTCAAAGCGAATGGAAGGAATATCTGTCCGACCGTTCCTTCCACAAGCCCAAGCGGCAGGAACACCGCGATGGTTACGAGCGTCGAAGAAAGAATCGGCATGAACATTTCTCTTGTCGATTCCCTGATCAGCGCTTTGCCCCGCAATGATTCTCCAGGCAGAGACATTCGCCTGTATATGTTTTCTACAACAACAATGGAATCATCGACGACACGTCCGATGGCGACCGTCATAGCTCCAAGCGTCATGATATTCAGCGTAATATTCATTTGATTAAGGATAATGATCCCGATCAGCAGGGATAGAGGGATCGAAATAATAGATATGATAGTCGTTTTAATATTTCTTAAGAACAACAGAATGACGATGACAGCGAAGATTCCACCAAACAACGCTTTATTCAGCATCGTGCTGACAGATTCTTCAATCGGTTCTCCTTGGTCGAAGGAATAAATAAACTCCACTCCGTCCAATTCCGTTTGGAGGTCTTCTGTCTCTGCTTTCACCGCATTTACGACATCAACTGTATTCGCTTCCTGCGACTTGACGATTTGAACAGCAATAGAATTTTCTCCATTGGTTCTGGAAATGGATTCCGCTTCTCCAACGACTTCAATATCAGCGATGTCTCCAAGCGCTACTGTCGGGATGGAAGAAGTCGTTTGTGCCTGATCGGTGCCTGTCGGGCTGTTCTGGCCGCCCGGGGCCTGCTGCGCTTCCCCGCCTCCAGAAGCAGGTACAGCAGGAATCTCTAATTCTTTCAATTCTTCTATATTGGCTACACTGCCATCCAGAACGACAGATTTCTGTGAATCATCGAACGTAAACAGCCCTAATGGGAAATTGACATTCGAACCTTGTATCAAGTTCTTGATCGTCTCTGAATCAAGACCGCGTTCTGCAAGCGCGTCCTCATCCAGTGTCATACGGACTTCTTTCAGCTGTTGTCCGGAAACTTGAACATCTGCAACTCCCTCCAGACCTTCAAGTGCCGGTACGACAGTGTCTTCCATTTCCTGCGTCAGTTCTTCCAAAGAGGCATCTTTATCGATGGCACTGAAGCTTACGACAGGAAAAGCATTGAAGTTCAAGCGGGACACGGACGGCTCCTGAGCATCCTCAGGCAGGGCGACATCCGCAACTGCCTCTTGCAGCTCGTCTTCCGCTTCGTCCAAGCTCTTATCAAAGCTGTACTCCAGCTGAAGTGAAGATGCATTCTGATAGGAGGTCGAACTTACCGTCTTTACACCACTCAAGTTACCGACCTGTTGCTCCAGTGGTTCTGATATTTCGGATGCCACTTCTTCGGGTGTCGCACCCGGGTAAGTAGTAGTCACTGTTATAATCGGCGGCTCTATGTTTGGAATGGTTTCCAACTTCATATTCAATCCCGCATACAGTCCGGCGGCTGTAATCAGAATTGTCATGAGCCAAACAGCGAATTTGTTATTCATCGAAAAATCGATGATTTTTTCATAAAAGAACTCTCCCCTTCCATTTGACCGTTCAGTCACTCACCAATATAATATATATGACCGAACAGTCATGGTCAAGTGGGAAGTCCACCTTTTTTCAACGTCAAAGGAGCGAAACATATATGGAACCGAAGTCCACCTATATCATTGAACAGTCAATCAAGTTGTTTGCCAAAAAAGGGTTCAGCTCGACATCAGTACAGGAAATTGCTACACAATGCGGAATATCGAAAGGTGCATTCTACCTTCACTTCAAGTCAAAAGACGCCTTGCTGATGGACATTTTCCACTATTACTATGATCAAATTCAAGGGAAGATCGACAGCATTAATGAATTAAATTTAGATGCCCGCCAAACCTTCCTGAAACAGATGCAGGTCACCTATGAAGAGTTAGCAGCGCACAGAGATTTCATAATAATGCAGATCCGCGAGCAGGCCATTCCGTTCAATGACAATATTGAGGAGTTCATCAATAAAACACGACTTCAATCCTACCTCTTCTACCATTACCATCTAAGGAAAATCTACGGAGAAGACAAAGAGGATATCCTCTGGGAAGTCAGCCTGTTAATGCAGGGAATACTGAAGGGTTATATGGATTTAATTATTATTGAAGCAGCTGACGTAGACTATGAAGCAATTTCGCGTTCCATGTTAAGATACGCGGATTATATAGTGGAAGGGTTCGAGAAGCACAATGACCAACCAGTCATCAACGAATCCTTTATTAAGAACATTTTGCCGGATGCTTTTACAGACAATCGTAAAAAGTTCTTCCTCGAAGAATTAAAGACCAGAAAAAAAGAGGCAGACCGCGATACAGCGGATACGTTAACTGTATTGATGGAAGAGATCAAACGGGAGGAGCCACGTCCCGCCATTTTGAAAGCTCTCGCTGCCAATTTAGAACCCCTCGAGGATTATAAAGGATTCCTGCAGGAGCTCCGCCTTTTCTACAGAATCTAAGATTACAAACCTGTGTGGAAACTGGAGAGGATAAAGATAGAACAATAATCCTCTCCGCATATGTAAAAACGTTTCTTGTTCAAACACTCTCTCGTTCCTTGACTTATAGTAGGACAATCTTGGGACATGAAAATGGGCAACTGGATCAGCGGAAACAGACAGGTCCCTGGTAGATAAAAGCTACGAGGAGCACCGGACGCCCCGTGGAAAGCCCGGAGCACACCGACTCCAAAACCACTGCGTAAGCAAACCAAAGCCAGTCACAAATTTGACTGGCTTTGGTTTTATTTCTCCGCTTCCATGATTTGATCGAGCACAGGATAAGCCGCTTCAATTCCTTCTTCCGCAACAAGACAAGCTACCCCGACCGGTGTATCCCAAAACGAATCCGGGATATATGGATTCTTCAAACCTGCCGGCTGATAAAGCGCGCGATAGATCCGTTCCAAGTGCTGCCTGGTCACTGCCTCTTCCTCTTTTCTTTCGCCTCTTGCCAACAGAAAAACGTGACGCATGGATTGAAACAGATTATCTCCCGGCATGAACGTATATTCCTTAAAGAATCCAAGCTGTTTCTCCGCCTGCTCCTTTAAACCATGACTGACACATAGATCATCCAAATGTTCACGAAGGTGCCGGTAAACTTGTTGGAACACTCTCCGCTTCTCCTCCTGCATGACCTTATCTGTATAAACCTCTTGCAGCTTTGCATATGCGGTTTCTTTCGTCCATTCCATCCCCATCACCTCTCTTTATATAGTTCGCCGTCAGGGAGAGGAATCCTTGTCATATCCGAATGCTTCCGCTTCCATTTCGACAGATTGGTAAAGCAGAGGAAAGTCTCTGGTCCCTTCTCTCAAATAATCCCCCAATTTCGGCGCCACTTTGTTCCATACCATCGGGTTGGCAGCCATCGCTTGAAACAGGGCAAGTTCATTCTTCGAGAACCTTTTTAACGAGTGGATATAATCCAGCGTCAACTGAAAGCCCGGGAAGAGGTGTTCATCCCGCTTTTTCTGGAAAGCTTCCATGACCACTTCCCTGTCATCACCTGCATCGATCCGCATGCACGCATCTGCGAGCAGAAACGCCTGCATGAAAGCATCATTAATCCCAAGTCCTGTACTTGGGTCTTTACTGTGACCTGCATCGCCGATCAGGGCCCATCCGTTTCCATAAGGTTTACGGAAAAAGTTAGGCACCCCTGAGGTCCCGATGATACTTCCTTGCAAACGGGCATTCTCCAACCGCTTTTCCATTCCATACAGCTGCTTGTACATACGGACAAACGCTTCGGGGGAATCTTTCATCATAGTTTTAAACTCATCCGGATGAACCTCAAGACCGATACAATCTCTTCCTTGTTCCATTGGGAACAAAAAGCCGATTCTTCCTTCATGAAGAAATATTTCCGTAGTAGGCGTTTCCAAAGGGGGAATTCCCTCAAAATATCCGTACAGCACTGGTCTGAGAGGCGGTGTATCGTGATACACTTCCGCACCTGCCTGGCGGGCGATCGTCGAATGTTTACCATCTGCTCCGACAATTAAATCACCATACACCTCTTTCTCTCTCCCTTTCCCTTTTATCCTCACCCCTACCATGCGGTCTTGATCCCACAAAACCTCCCGCACAGCTGTCTCTGAAAGAAAGGTTACTCCCTCGTACAGGAAGGTGCGTTCTATAAGAAGCATATCCAGGCGGTCACGCTTTGGTATGACCGTGTAGGCAGACCTCGGGCCATCTATGTAACTGGAACCGATATGTGTCCTCATCCGATCCACCTTCCGCAGGCCGCCAGCCAGCAATTTGTCTAAAATGCCGAGTTCTTCTAAGTAACCGGTATGCGACATATAATGAGTTGATAACGTATCACTCGGGAAAGGAGCTTTATCTATAAGAAGTACTTTTTTTCCGAGTTTTCCAAGCAGAACTGCTAAACTCGCGCCTGCCACCCGTGCACCTGTAATGACCACATCATAGCGATTGTCCATAAAGATCCCCTCTTCTTTGCTACTAATCCTGCTTCCACTCTACCAGATTCATAACATAAAAAAACTCCCGTTTCCGGGAGTCATGTATTAGTACGTGCGCTCTTCTTCTACTTCGTGATTCTGATTCATAATGGAAAGCTTGCTTGGTGAATTTCCTTTCGCCATTTCTTCAGCCTTTTCGATGGCAGTATCACGTTCATCGTAAAGATTTGTCGGAGCCACGTCTTCGATTTTAACAAACCAGCCTGTTACGTCTTTATTTGGGACTACACTATATTCTTTCATTCTATCTTCACTCCTCTACTATTTTTGAATGTAGTAAGAGCATTCCCAGCTGGATGCATACTCAAACATCAAAGGCCTCAGAGAAAGGGTTTGACATTGCACAGGCACACGTATATAATTTCAAACAAGTCAGACTAATCGAATACACTCTTATCGAGAGCGGCAGAGGGACTAGGCCCTACGACGCCCGGCAACCATCAAGCATAGACTTGAAAAGGTGCTAAATCCTACAGATCCGGTGATCTGAAAGATAAGGGGAGGTAATCCGTACATACAGCCCTCTTCTTTCTTACAGAAGAGGGCTTTTCGTTTGCCTTCCGCCACCAAGGTAGAGGTTCCTAGGAACAACAATCCAAGGAGGAGAATGATTGATGACTTTCCCTAACCACCCGTACGGTCCAGAGACTTTGTTGTTACACGGCGGACAGGAGCCAGACCCGGCTACCGGTTCCCGCGCAGTGCCGATTTATCAAACGACCTCTTATGTCTTCCGAGACACAGACCACGCTCAGAACCTGTTCGCCCTTGCAGAACCGGGAAACATTTATACGCGGATCATGAACCCGACCGTGGATGCTTTCGAGCAGCGGATGGCTTTATTGGAAGACGGAGCCGCAGCTGTAGCTACTTCTTCCGGAATGTCAGCGATCACACTCGCCATTTTGAATATTGCAGGAGCCGGAGATGAAATCGTTGCTTCCTCCAACCTTTACGGCGGCACATACAACCTCTTCGTCCATACCCTTCCGAGGTATGGAATCCATGTTCGTTTCATTGAAGGCAGCAGCCATGACGACTTCCAAGCAGCCATTACCTCAAATACAAAGGCAATTTTCGCGGAAACGATTGGAAATCCGAGTCTGGATGTTCTCGATATCGAGAAAGTGGCAGCTGTAGCCCACAGTCATCACATCCCACTTATTATCGATAACACCTTTGCCACCCCTTATGTATGCCAACCTTTCGCATGGGGCGCGGATATCGTCGTCCACTCCGCTACGAAATGGATCGGGGGACACGGCACGACGATTGGCGGTGTCGTCATTGACAGCGGCCGTTTTAACTGGGACCACGAGAAGTTCCCTGGATTTACAACTCCGGATGAGAGCTACAATGGAATCCGCTACGCCGATCTCGGTCCCGCAGCCTACGCGGTTAAACTCCGCGTCCAACTTCTCCGGGATATCGGGGCATGCCTAAGCCCGCAAAATGCTTTCCTGTTGCTGCAAGGGTTGGAGACGCTGCATCTCCGAATTAAAAAGCATGCGGATCAGGCACTCGAGATTGCCAGGTATTTAGAAAAACATGAAGGAGTCGAGTGGGTGCGTTATCCGGGATTACCCGATCATCCTACCCACCCCCTTGCTGAGAAGTACTTCCATTACGGCCACGGCTCCATCGTCGTTTTTGGTATTTCAGGCGGCAGGGAAGCTGGTCGTACACTGATAGACAACATCGGATTGTGGTCCCATGTAGCTAACGTCGGCGATGCAAAATCGTTAATTATTCATCCCGCATCCACCACACACCAACAGTTGAACGAGCATGACCTGAAGAAATCGGGCGTCACCGAGGAGCTCGTGCGTCTGTCTGTAGGCCTGGAGTCGGTTGATGACTTGATTGATGAATTGGATGCTGCCATCCGCCAAGCTACAGGTGCTGGGTCGGCAAGTAAAAACAGGAACCATCCAGCACTGCCGATTCTACAATCATCCTTGGATCGTTCAGAAGGCCAACTGAGGAAAAGAACGATCGGGTTTACCACAAGTCCTTCTCCGGAGGATGTAAACAGACTTGCTCAACTCGGCTATACGATTGTGGATCTATCCTCAGAAGAAGAGGCACCTACTTATGTGGATATCCTTCATTTTGACCGGTTGAACACAGATGAACCGATTATCGAGCAGCAGCCGCACGGAATTTTGTGGATTAATGAGGCAATAGCGGAGGATGAGGAAACCACGATTTCCGGTATACGAATATATGACGCTGTCGTAGCGGTTCGTACAGGAAAAAGCATCTCCTCCTCTCTACAATCGGTCTAATCGAAAGCATTACGGAAAGGAGAATTCGTTCATGTCATTGAAAAACCCAGTCAGCCAGGAAACAGAAAGTCCAGTCCTTTCCATTGGTCCTTTGGAATTAGAGTCAGGAGATCGGCTGACTGATGTAGAACTCGCTTACGAGCGTTATGGTAAAGCGGATGCTCCTGTCATTTTAGTCTGCCATGCGTTGACGGGAAACCAATTGGCAGTCGGATCAAAGGAAGAACCTGGCTGGTGGGCTGGCTTGATCGGAGACGACTGTCCCATCGATACGAAACACTATCAAGTCATTACCTTCAACGTGCTCGGCGGCTGTCACGGTTCTACAGGACCCGCGAGCATAAACCCTGACACCGGTAAGGAATACAAACAAACATTCCCACCTGTTACCATCCGGGACATGGTTAACGCCCAATTTGAAGCGCTTAGAAGACTGGGTATTCAGCAGTTAGAGGCAGTCGTCGGGGGATCACTGGGCGGTATGCAGGCATATGAATGGGGTCTGCTGTACCCGACCTTTATGAAGAAGCTGTTTATTCTCGCAGCCACTCCTTATTTGAGCGATTACGGGATTGCCTTCAACCACATAGGATCAAAAGCCATATGCTCCGATCCCGCATTCAATGGAGGAAATTACGAATCCAATACAGCTCTGCAGGGTTTTGAAATAGCGCGCATGACCGGAATGGTCACATACCGCAGTGGTACACTTTTTCAGCAGCGGTTCGACCGATCACAGGCCAAAGAAGATCGTTATGATATCCAGTCCTACCTCGATCATCAGGGAGCCAAGATCAAAGAACGTTTCGATGCCAACAGCTATTTATACTTGCTTGAAGCTATGAATAACCATGATATTGGAAAAAAACGAGGAGGATGGGAAGCAGCAGCCGCCCTTTATGAAGCACCTATTTATACCATCAGTTTCGAACATGACCTCCTTTATCCGGAAAGTTTAATCGCCCGCTTCTCTGCTCTTGCACCCCAAGCGGAGCATTATCATGTGACGACTGATTTCGGCCATGATGGGTTTTTAGTCGAGTTCGAACGATGGGGGCAATGGATTAAAGAAAAATTAGACACATAAGAAAGAGGCCGGATGTTTTCACATCCGGCCTCTTCCGCTTGTTATTTTACTGAGTTCCTTGACAGTTTTTTAAAGCTCCTCGCCATTAAGGGAAAAGACTCTTTCGCTTAATGCTTCCCTTCAGCTGTTTGATTCTGTCCGAGGTTTTCCAGATACTCTTCCTTCAGCCATTCCTTTACTTCTTTCCTCTTCAGAAGCAGATGATCCGGCCAGTCTTCCTTCGATTGATCCAAGTACAAGAGGATTCCTTTGTCTGACAAGGTCAGGTTTCGAGGATCGATCTGAACAGATTCGTCGTCCAGCTCCTCGCGTGCAAGCTCTTCCGCCATACCTAAATAATCCTTGTCCGCTTTAAATATTTTCTCCATATCAATGGCAGAGCCCGTTTTCTTATCAAAATTCAAAACGGTCTGCATTTCGATGGGCTCTTCTGATCCTATCCTCATCGTTTCAAGAAAGCGCACATTAAAATAACGATGGTCCTGATGGATGACTTCAAAGTTTATTTGCAATTCCGTAGGCTGATCCATTTCCTGCTCTTGTGTACTCAAATAGCTTTTCTGCTTAAACATGGCTTTACGCTGATTCACATAATCCGTAATTTTTTGGTCGATTTGATTGTTGGGGGTATCAGGATATTGGATGGAGATGTGGTAATCCTGATAATCTTCTACATCCGATTCAATATCTACATCATAGATAGGCATTTTAGTCGATTGCTTCCCGTCTTTATCCTCGTTGGCATTGGCTATGAAGGAACAGGCGGACAAGAACAAGACTGCGATACCAAATATATATATAATAGGTTGATTCATAGAAATTACCTCTTTGTTTAATAATGATTGCACAACCTATTGTAACACAAATGTAATAATATTTTAATCACGCAGTCATATTCAGTCTTTTCTGTCGATTAAATACGGGTCCGGACGTCCCAAAGCTCCGGGAAGAAACGGTGATCCAATACTTTCTTCAAATAACCTACGCCTGAAGAACCACCGGTCCCCTGTTTGTGACCAATAATACGCTCAACCGTCTTCATGTGCCTGAATCGCCATTGCTGCAGGCTGTCTTCGATATCAACCAACTTTTCCGCAAGTTGATACAGCTCCCAATAACGTTCGACATCCTGATAAACCGCGGCCCAGGCTGCCTCTACTTTTTCATTTCGCCTATATGTCTGTGTATAATCGCTGCGGGAGTCAATGGAAAAGCCGGCTCTTGCAAGCTCCGCAATTGCCACGTCATATATACCCGGTGCTTCGTAGGCGGACTGCAACTGCTTATGTAACTCCGGATTTTTCTCATATATCCTTAATACATGGGGTGTCTTATATCCAAGGGAGAATTCTATCATGCGATACTGAAACGATTGGAATCCGGATGCTTTGCCCAAAGTATGACGAAACTCCATGTACTCTGCCGGCGTCAACGTGGAAAGCACATCCCAGGCCTGAATGATCTGTTTCTGAATGCTTGACACTCGTGCGAGCATCTTGAATGCTGGCTGTATGTTCTTATTTCGTATTGACTGAATAGAAGCTTGAAGTTCATGAAGAATCAACTTCATCCACAGCTCACTCACCTGATGGATGATGATGAACAGCATTTCGTCGTGGTGTTCAGAAAGCCGCTTCTGGGCAGAGAGGAGTTCGTCCAATCCAAGGTATTCCCCGTAAGTCATACTCGTAGAAAAATCCGTGTACACTTGTTCATCTTTTTCCTTTCCCACTTCATCCCTCCTCTATTCCAACAGTCCCCGCTCAGGAATGTTACGGACTGTCATCGGTAAATATTCGACATGGACCGTTCCTTCATACATGAGAAGTGTCCCCAGTGCCGGATGTTCCACATGCACGTGAACACGGATGGCATTCTCCCTCTCATCAAAGTGTTCATAAACAGAGGTGACAGCATTTAAAACCGTCTTTTCTTTTAACTGGAGACCGGCAGATTCCATATAAAGGCCGCCTTCCGGGGTAACATGCATGGACAAACTCGTCTGAACGTTTCCGCTTTTACCGAGTTCATCGACGATTGTCTGCTTCTCTTCATTAAAATGCATAGCAGCGTCAAAACCGCGAATAGCATAAGGAAAGAAGAAACGCCGGATCCAACTGACTGTTTCCCGCCCCTGTTCATCCTGATATGCATAATTCTCTATCGTGAAAGGAACGTCTTTCCCTCTTTCACCGAATACCAAATGATCGCGGACACCGAATTGCAGAAGAGGCCGAAGGACAGGGTGCGTACCTCTTATCTCCTGCATTCTCCCCTGACCAAGAATCATCAAATGCTGATCACTCGTCAAACCGAACTTTTTCTTTAATTCCGGGTGAAGCCTCTCAAATTCCTCTCCCAATGCCTGCTGATATATTGATTTCATCGTTATACTCCTTTCCGAATATCCCCAGAGCCGACCAGCATATTTCACCTGGATCAGTTATGGAAACCTACCATGTACTTGTCCAAATTATATCACAAGAAAACGCTTACCAAACCAATGATAATTAGGAAAAAAAAGACCCGCATAAGCGCGGGCCTTCTCTTTGTAATGGATTCCATAACACGATTACATGACCTCTTCTGCGTAATCGCTCACAGAATATCCCTTTTGCTGTTTCATAAGCCACCCCTGCTTCTCCAGCTGATTAAAAATCTTCTGGATGTGCTTTTCCGGCCAATGAGATAACTGACCGAACCAACGTGTTTCATGCAGCTGCAGCGTCCTCAACTTATTCGTAGCCTTCCCTGCCAGTACTTGAACAAGGGTATGGGCAGGATGATCCGTTCCATAGTAATAGATTAAATCCAATATCTGCTGCGTATCTGCAAAAGTGAGCGGGCGTCCTTTAACTGTCAGAATGATATCGTCATCCGCATAGCGCACTTCTTCAAGCTTCACCTTTAATTCTTCCAGCACATGACTTGTGAATGGATACACATGTTCAGGAACAAGCTTCTTCCATTCCTTTAATTGCTTTAATATACGAATGTCATGAAGCTCCACTTCCGACATCCAAAGCAGCTCTGACGATTCCAGGCAATCAGGAATGTAAGTCCTGCTCAGCTTGTCGTACATATCCAGCAGCGGATACGAGGTAAGATGTTCCTGCTTCCGCTGATATCGCTCTATCTGTTTGAAAACCTGCAGGCTTTCATCCAATGTCTTTCTCGCAGTAGCCAGCTGTTTTTTCAAAGCTCTGAGTTGAGCCAGCTGATCCAGGAGACGCGGATTCTGTTGGGCAACTTCGTTGAACTGTCTTTCTATAGTCGCCGTTCGTTTTGCCGCCCGCTCTACGTCGTACTCTTCTGATAAACGCACAATGTCGACATCTACATCATAGTAAAGCCTGAAATCGCACGTTTCACACTCGCACTGGATTGTGCGGCTGCTTGAATGGAAGGTCAGGACTTTATCATGGGAACAGCTGTCTTCCTTCCCTCGCACCCATGAGTCAGGAAGGGAACGGAACGGACGCATGACTATTTCGACGCGGTGCCGCCAATAAGCAACATCTTCGGGATAATTTAAAACAGACAGCAGCGAAGACTGATTCATCGTTTCCACAGCATCGATCACCTGCTGTTTTTGATGGTACAGCCGGACGAGCGGATGCTGCTGGAAAGCAGCAGCTATCTTCTTCAGCCAATGCTCCCTTTCTTCCGAGCTTATATGGGATAAGAACAGATAATCCTCCAGCACTTCCCCAATATGATCATTAAGCTGCTCTGAGGAAAGCTGCGTGTAATCTGTACCGTATTGATATTCGTCTTTTAAAGGTAGTCCATGTTCTTCAGGCAGGGACTTCCATAGAAATAATTCTGGGCGCAGTAAATGGTCATGGATTTCGTCTTTGCGGAACGAAACGGGAAGGACCGCATTTTCCTCCAATCCCAAATAACGGCGGATCGGTGTAACATCGAGTCCTTTTGCATCAATTTGGTCCATGATGGCGTCATTCAGCCTGGAAAGCAACCCCCGTTCAAACTTGTGACCGATCGAACGGATATACTTATTCTTCTTCCCGATCGGTGCAAGTACAATATACGGGTAACGCTGATCCTGGTAAGCAATCCTTTGTGGCAGTCCCATAATGATTCCCCTTTGAAATAAGGATTTACTTCTATTATAGAAAAAGTATTAAGATGTACCAATGATTATCCTGAAAATGGGCGTTATATCGTAAGAAATTCCACGGAATACCCAATAAACAGGCCTGTCTCCATCACTCCGGGGATGGCTCCCAGAGCTTTTTCCAAATCATCTTCAATAGTTATGAATTCCACATCGAGCAGAACATTTCCTGCTTCCGTAAAAACAGGCCCGTCCTTCCCCGCTGCCATCCGGAGCGTAACGGATCGGATCGGAAACTGCTCAAGCTTCGTCTCCACAAGGTGGATCGCTCTCGGATCGACTTCAACCGGAACCGGTTGCTTTGCACCAAGCTCGGTAACGAATTTGCTGTCATCTACTAAAATATACGTTTTCGGAGAACTCGCCATTACAAGCTTTTCAGCAAGCAGTGCTCCTCCTCTTCCTTTAATAAGCCTCTTACGATCATCCGCCTCATCTGCTCCGTCGAATCCCCAGTCAGGTCTCGCCTGAATGAGGGAAGCTGTAGGAATGCCGAAATAGGCACAATTCATCTCGGCTTCTTTCGAAGTTGGAATCCCTGTGATGGTCAACCCCTCCTCCTTCACCCTGTCAGCAATCTGCTCCAGGGCTAAGTAGGCGGTCGACCCCGATCCTACTCCTATCACATCTCCTTCACGCACCAACCTGCTCACTTCTTGAGCGATTTTTTCTTTACCTGATCGGTTGGAGATTTCCCCTTGCCATACCGGCGCATCTGCCAGTTGATTGTTCCATCGCACGTGTATCACCTCTTCCTCTTTGGTATTCCCAAAAACGACAGAAAACAAGCATCATCCACCATACAGGAATCTCCATTGTTCTGAACACATAAGATGAGAAAAGAAATTATTTTCTGAAAGAAGGGATGGATATGAGAAAGTACTATATCAAATTGATCATCTTCTACTTGATCATCCTGACAACCTTCGTATATGTCTCCTTAAATCATTAAAGAACTCCGACACGGGTCGGAGTTCTCATTCGATCAGATCGTTCTTAAATGCATAGATAACCGCCTGGGTGCGATCAGATACTTGAAGCTTGCCAAGGATATTGCTGACGTGAACCTTAACGGTTTTCAAAGCGATGAACAGCTGCTCCGAGATTTCCTGATTCGTCCGGCCTTCCGCCATCAGTAATAGAACTTCTTTCTCCCGCGCGGTCAGTTGATCGTGCAGATCAGCCGCATCGGGCTTACGCATTTTTGTCATGATTTTCCCTGTCACTTCCGGTTCCAGCACAGACTGGCCATCGAATGTAGATCGTATGGCCTTCGCAATCTCTTCCGCTTTCGACGTTTTCAGCATGTAGCTGGTGGCGCCGGCTTCCAGAGCTGGATATACCTTCTCATCATCAAGAAAACTGGTGACAATGATGATCTTCGCCTCCGGCCATTGTTCCGTTATCTGCTTTGTCGCTTCAATCCCATCCATATTTTCCATTACCAAATCCATGAGAATGATGTCAGGATGGTGACGTAACGCTAAATCGACCGCCGCCTGCCCGTCGTCCGCTTCTGCAATGACTTCAATGTCGGGCTGTGCAGACAAATATGCCGACACACCAATACGGACCATTTCATGATCATCAGCAAACAGTACTCTAATCATGCACTTTTCTCCCTTCTTCACGGTGCGGCACTTTCACCTCAAGCCTCGTTCCCTGTCCTTCGACGCTGACAATTTTCAACGTTCCACCTACTTCCAGCGCCCTTTCCTGCATATTCTGCAATCCGTAGGAGCTTGCCTTCCCCTGCTCTACATCGAATCCGATACCATCGTCCACGATGCGGAGAATGACATTGTGATCCCTCTCAATCAGCATCACCTCAAGCGCTTCTGCTTTCGCATGACGCAGCGTGTTGGAAACAGATTCCTGAAGAATTCGGAACAATTGATCTTCCAGTCCTTTCTCTAAATGAAGATCCTCCATGGTCCAACTGATTTCCATTGGCACTTTCTGTGTCAATTCACCAAGCAGCTCTCCCACACCCTCTTTCAATGTCTTATCTTTCAAAGCCACAGGACGGAGGTGGAGGAGCAGAGCCCTCATTTCCAGCTGAGATTGGTGTATCATCCGTTCCACCATCTGGAGCTGACGACTTCCCCGACCGTCATCAGCCGTTTCATTAATGGCTGACATCATCATAGAGGCTGCAAACAGCTGCTGACTCACCGAGTCGTGCAGCTCCCGCGCAAGGCGGTTCCTTTCCTGGACAACAACTTCCTGGAGGCTGCGCTCTCTTTCTTCCGCGCGCTCCGTGGCCAGCCGTTGATTGGCAATTGTCTGCTGAGCCATTTTCCTCTCTAATTTACGTATCGCTTCGTCTATCTGGCTGATTTCCTTCAAATCAGTTCCTTCGTAAAACAATTCATTACCTTTTACAAGTTCTTCGAGCTGGTACTGCACACCGTTCCACCTTCTTCTCCAGTACCACCCCTGGAGAACCCCTGATACTATTCCGCCCATTGCGGCAAGAAACAAAACGAGTAATACATATGGAAGATCCATGACTTCCCGGCTCCATAACTCCGCCAATGACCCCACCGGGAACGTAACAAAGGTAATACCCAGGAGGATCAGCGAAAACGCAAGAAACGTTAACAGACCTGTCATCACTTGCCTTTTCCATATATTCATACTCGCTTCACCTCAAGATCTCCTGAAACGTTGGACGTGATAATTTTCACTCGCGGTCTGGTGCTTCGATAGTTTTCTGTTTCATAAGATAGAACCTGGTTCAGGACTTTTGTATTCTTATATTGAAAGACTGTCGCACGACCGACCAAAGCACTATGGTGAATACTCACTTCCACTTCATACGGTACGTAGACAATTAAGTTTCCTATGAAGTGGCGAATAGAAATGACTGCCTCATCACCCGGGAGGACGGTTTGACTCAAGTCGATGATTCTGTCTCCGAACCCACCTTGAATATTGACATCTCTCCATCCATAGGAGCGGTCAGGCGTCTCCTGATCTCCAAAGAATTTCTGCTTTAACAACGGCTCCTGATACGGAAACTCTTGATAATTATCGATAATTTCAGGCTCGATCCGCTCCGGCTCCTTACGGGATTTCCAATAATCCCGAACAAACAGAAACAGAACAGCAACGATGAGAAAACGAACAGCTATCATACTTAACACAGTGAAAACAAGAATAATAATGCCAAGCCAAAAGCAAACCCTTCCCCACATTCGTCGATATTTCTTCTTCCCTACATATGTCAGAATCCCTGCAAAAAAGAGAGTGAAGACAAGGCCTCCATTAAAGAACGCAATTTCTACAATAAGGAGGATCACCCCTATGAATAAAATCAAGTTGATCGTATCTGTTTTCCATTTTTTAATCATATGAGTCATCCTCCTTGCTTCTAAAGGTAATAAAAAGACGCAGAAAACTGCGTCCTTATCATACCACGATTTCTATTTTGCAGACACTTCCCCGGATGTTTCCCATTCCTTCTCAATCTTGGCCATTTTACTGTCAAACGTATTGTGATAGTAAGCGGAGTTCACTTTATATTCCAGGTTATCAATGTAACGGTCGATTTCCGCGAAACGGGAATACGGCTTGTCCGAGGTATCTTCCATCACCCGGTTCATACGATGATGGGCTCTCGCTGTATTCTCCCTTCCCATTAATTCCATCCGTTTCAAGTGCATATCTTTCAGCTTGTGCTTCATCTCTTCATATTTGCGTTCAAGAGCTTCCAACTGTTCGATACTGTCTCTTCTCGCTGTCTGGAGACGTTCCGCACGTGCTTCATACTCCTGCTTTTCTTTTAAAGCGAACTCATACATATCTGTTTCGCCGGCTTTCTCCGCAATTTCAGATTGACGACGACGCTTGTCTGCCATATCCTGCGCCTGCTGGTATTCCCTTGTGAATTCATCTTTCAAACGATATTGACGCTCCACCAGCTTCCGGACTTTTTCCGTCTCCTTCTCACTCTCACGCAAGTATTGGTTAAGCATAGCCACTGGATTTTTCTGTTCCTTCTGATCCAAAGCTTCATGAAGATCTGCCGTAATGGAATCTTTCAATCGTTTAAATACGTTTGCCATTTCAAATCTCTCCTTTTTATTTGTTCATCTCTGCCCATTGTCTTTCGAAATTTGTAAACGGGTCATTGGATTCGACCGGTTCTTCTTCTCTGCTCGTCCAATTCTTAACAATCAAGTAAAGAACGTAAGCGGCAGCCAAACCGATCACTGCATAAATATTGGATAATGCAATACTGACCAATAGCAGCCCGACGACTGTCCAGCCGATCTTGCCGGCTGTGGAATCACTCTTCACAAACCGTTTAAAAACGACATACAACAGCCAGACGCTGACACCAAGCAGAACCATCGGACCCAGGTTAGCCAGCAGAACCCCGAGAGCGACCAGCCCGGCGATAAACAGTAAAAATTTCTTCATCCTTTTCCCTCCTCGCTCATTTCTTGTTTCTATCATACCGAGGAAAGAAAAATGTCGTAATGAGCCGGAGATATATTTTCACCTACGCCTGGAGACTTAGGCACATCTAGAACCATCGGAAAAAGGAGAGCAAAACCTTATACAGTATGCATGTATTCTTTCTTGAACATTTCCACACTCCCAGCAAGGAAGTCGACATATTCCTCCACTTTTTCAAGGGTGGTATAAGGCGAAATGGCAAAAAATTTATGGGCGTACACCGCCGTCCTTTCATCCGAATCGCAGGCAGGAACGAGTCGCTGCTTAGACGTACTACCGAAATAAAATTCCTCTCTCCTATGCCCGATATAGTCCGCGAACTCCGCGTTAAACCCATTCACTTCATCCAGTTCCGCTGCAGTCATCTTGCCACACCTCTCGTCACCCCAGCTTACCCGCTCCGGGTAGATACGGAATGTCGTCACAGGAGAAGGGGCATTTGTCATAACCGCACACGGGACTTTCTCCGATAACTCCTTCCGGAAAGCAAGGTTTACAGTAATGTAGTTACCAAGGACCTTTTGGTATCCCTCGATTCCCATCCCTGTCAAAGAAGCATAAATAGCGAGAGAACTTCCCATTCTGGAACACTCCAGCGTATAACCGGTATGGTAGCTCCCATAGCTTCTGTTTCCGACATAAGGCGTCTCGTCATGCTCCAGATCCACAGCACCAAGCAGACGTTTATCTTTAATGAGAAAGAGGCTGGATGTGTATGGCGTCTGTCCCAGCTTATGAAAATCAAACACCATACTATCGGCCAGCGAAAGCTGCCTGAATTTCGTCTGATAATCACGGAGGACGACAGCGGTATCTTTATCGAAGCATAAAGGATTGGCGTCAAAGTCGTACGCATTAAAGAAGGTGTACATTCCTCCCATCGCACTGTCTGCATGAATGTAGACAGGATCCAACCCATACAGACGCTCCATCTCCTCCGTCGCGTTTTTGATAGATGCCACGGAATCAATCCCGAAAGTGTCTGTCGTTCCGGTACTAGCCAAAACATAGACAGGAATGCCCCCCTGCTTGATCACTGCATTCATCTTATGTTTCAAATCCTCTATGTCCATCGAGTGATCTTCTTTCGTCTCTACACGAATTAAGTGGTCCGTACCGATTCCTGTCGCTTCGACCGCCTTGTATAAACTATAGTGGGATAACTCTGAACAGAAACAGTAGAGTTTACCCGGGAGACCCGTTTTATTCGAATCAGGGAAGCGTCTGGCTATGGCAAGCCTTAACGACTGAAAGACCGCTCCCTGCCCTCCCCACGTCGTATATCCTCCGCTTTCGGACGGATCATACCCCACCAATTTGGAAAGCATACTGGTAATTTTAACTTCTGCAGCCGCGGCAGCAGATCCCTCCACATCCCACAGATTATTGCCATTCAGGAGCACCATGGTCAGATTACCGAGGATACTCGGGATATTAGGGAGTGGAGCAGCATTGGCGACATATCGGCTGTTTACAAACCGGTGCCCCTCCGCAAGCTCCGTTAACTCCTCTATTACTTTTTCAATAGACTGCCTGTTCAGGGGAATCTCTGCACGCTCGGAGAGGTTCTCATAGAATCTGTCGTCTTGTTCCGCCCCCTGTCCGAGTGTTAACTTTTCTGGATTTTTCTTTTCATCAACACCCTCCAGCAGCTGTCTTATATAGTGGATTATTTGATCCCGCTTCTCTGCATTTCCATCTTCACTAGGATACATTGCTTGTATTTCTTTCATTTCAAACCACCTCATTTGTATTAGGTCTTCCCACATAGAACATCGTCCAAAAGGTGGAAAAGGTTAAAAATATTATTTCGAGATAGAATAATAAACTTTTGCACCTGGCAGTTAAATAACAATCGAATCTTGTCGATAATCCTTATGAATAGACACGACCACTCTATAAGCGAGGAGATTATGTAAAATGACAGGAACTGTTGTTGATAAGAGAAAATATAAGATGGTCATTCAGGAACAGGAGAAAGAGGTAAGGATTCAAGTATTCGGATTGATTAAACAGGAGGATGCCGCAGAGTATATGGTCGATTTGCAGAGTACGATCGAAAAAGTCGATAAGCGGCGCTATAATCTGGTGATCGACGGCACCCATCAGACAACCGTTCCATCTTCTGTCGTCCGACAGCTTGATGACACACTCAACTATTATTCCAGTCTGGGCTTCAAAGATATCCATATGATTTATCCTACTTCGAAAATTGCACAGGTCCAGCTCCGTAATGCCCTTGAACGCATCCAATTTAAAGGAAAAGTGATTCAGCATTAAACAAACAAGGAGGCATGAACAATGATTCAAAAGCAAAAAACTTACACCTATCAGATCCTGACCTCCAAAGACGATCTCTTCATTCATAAAGCCAGCGCATGCTTAGCTACGTCTTTCATCGGAGTAGACGTAGCAGGCAAATGGGTTCAGGAGCCGATGGTCGGACTCCTGGATATTACCTATGACGACTTCTATCAATTCACAAAAGAGTATGTGGAGGCGACGGTCGATCAAGGCTACTGCATCGCAGCTGTCGACGAAAATGGGGAGGTTGGAGGAGTGCTTGCAGGTGATACGAATGCTCCAGAGATTATTGGAGAAGATGTCTTTGAAGGCTCCTTCAAAGACATGAATGTCATTCTGCACGTATTGGAAGATGTCGATCTCCAATTTAAAGAAGACTACAGAATCCGTAACGGGAAAGACATAGAAGATGGAGAAATGCTCCATCTGTTCATGATCGGGGTCACCGCTGAAGAGCAGCGTCATGATATTATCCAATCCATGACGAACACCCTTATGGACAGAGCCGTTGAAGAAGGCCTCTCAGCTGTCTATGGAGAAGCGACAAATCCGAAGTCCTTCCGTGTTATGGAAAAATACCATGGATTCCAAAAATATGAGACCCTCGCCGGAAAGCCGATCATGCATGAGTATAAGCAAAACGAACGCTTGAAAGGAATCCCTTCTTCTGTATCAGAGGGAACCATTATTGTGATCAAAGACCTTTCATCTGCACACAAGGAGAGGAATGAAGCATGACCCTATACCTGTTAGCTTCCGTCAGTATCGTCTTATTGGGTACTACCATATTTTTCGCCTACCGTTACAATGATTTAAGAAAAAAGGTTTTGGACGAAGAGTACCATACTCCTTTTGAACCGGAGTTGGTGACAGAGATTCCGGAAACCACCGATATCCCCCAAAAGGAATATGATACAGCCGGGCTCATAGACAAAGGGTACGAAGCTGTTGAGAAAGCAGAAATCGTCCGTGCTGCCATGGACGAAGTGGGTGTCGGACTTAATAAACAGCTGGCTGCAACGGAAGAAAGCTCTGCCGCGCTTGAGGAAATGAATTCAGCGATTCTTGATTTATCAAATCGATCGTCCGACATATCCGAACAGTCTTCCATGGCACTGGAACGGACGCAGGAAGGGAATGGAACCATTCAAGGATCCATCGAACAGATGCGCAGCTTAAATGATACAGTTACAGACAGCTATGAAGTAGTTAAAAATCTGGGGACGAAGTCAAGAGAGATCGGTTCCATCGCCAAAGTGATCACGGACATATCCGAACAGATCAACTTACTTTCCCTGAATGCTGCCATTGAAGCAGCAAGAGCCGGTGAACACGGCAAAGGGTTCGCCGTCGTTGCTGATGAAGTACGCAAGCTTGCAGAACAGACGAAGAATTCATCTGATCAAGTGACCAGAATTGTCGATGGTACCAAACAGGAGACGGAAGCCGCCGTTTCCTCCATGGAAAAAGGCTTGAAAGAGTCCGATGAAACCTCGAAATCGATGGAGGAAGTAGGCAGGTTATTCGGAGAAATACTTGCAGCAACACAAGTAATTGCGGAAAACAACGAAGCAACTTCCGTATCTACACACGAAATGTCTGCCGGTGTACAGCAGATCGTAGCAGCAGTAGAGCAAGTTACCTTCATCACCCAGGAGTCTGTCGAAATGTTTGATGAACTCAAAGAAATCAGCGACGATGAACTTGCCACGATGGCTGCGCTTGTCCATAAAGCAGAAGCACTCCAGCAAACGAGCACCAAGGATATGGCCACTCCTGAAATACCCGACACAGATCAACCAGCTGCCTCCTAATAAGAAAAGCCGCCTATTCAGGCGGCTTTTTCCAGTCTGTCATGAAACTTAAGTGGCTAAATGGTCAGACTCCCTTTTCCTGGAGTCCGCCCTCCCCACTTATTCCACAATTTCCAATTCTATCGGTGTTTTTGTCAACGTTTCACAGCCGTCTTCCGTAATTAATACGTCTTCTTCCAAACGAACCCCTCCAACGGCCGGATCATAAATTCCCGGTTCAATGGTATACGTCATCCCCGGCTTTAACACACCGTCATTTAAATGACTCATGGAAGGAAATTCATGGACATTGATTCCGAGTCCGTGGCCGATGCGGTGAGGGAATTTATCTCCATAACCGGCTTTTGTAATTACATCACGGGCAGCTGTATCCAAGTCTCCGATCCTCGTTCCCGGTTTACTGATGGCAAGTGAGGCCTCCAGCGCCTGTTTAACCGTATTATAAATCTCTTTCTGAGAATCATTGACAGATCGGTATGCGAAGGTTCTTGTAATATCCGAAGTATATCCTTTCCAAACGACACCCAAGTCAAACAGCACGAGGTCCCCAGCCTTCAAACGGCGGTTTCCTGGATTACCATGAGCATGCCCGGATTTCTCACCGAAGAGAACCATGGTGGAAAAGGACATCTCCGCTACTCCTTTTTTCTTCAGCTCATACTCAATGGTGGCAAGCACTTCCATTTCCGTAACGCCTTCGTTAAGCGCTTCTTTCCCTACTTTCACTCCGTAATCTGCGAGTTCTGCGGCTTCCCGCATGATGGCTGTTTCGGTTTCATCTTTAACAAGACGCATATCATTAAGCATTCCTTCTACATCTACGACCGCCGCTTCTCTAAATATATCGAAGAAGGCTTCACTCCGTCCGTAAGATAACACTTCCTTCTCAATCCCTATTACACCAGCGCGGAGAAGCGCTTTTTCTCCAAGCTTTTCTTTCATCAGCGTCCAAGGGTTCTCATGATCGGCATAGCCGATTACGTCATACGCCCAACCGGCATCCCGCAGCTGTCCCTCTTCCATCCCAGGGAGAATAGCTATTGGATCAGCTTCCGGGAAGATCAGGAGACCCAGCAGTCTTTCATGAGGATCTGTGGAGAAACCCGTCAAGTAATAAAAGTTTTCTGCAGAGTTGATAAATGCTGCATCGATATTCTTTTCCTTCATATCATTCATGAATGTCGCTCTTCTTTGTTCCATCTTCATTCCCTCATTTCCTATGTATATCTACCACTATCATATCTTATGGTCCGCACCTTTCCAAATACAGGCCATTTGTTTTTATCATCGTTTGATTCTTACCGTCATAGTTTCCATTAAGAGGAAACTCATATATAATAACGTAAACCGAAGGAAACGGAGGCTCTCTTTATCTATGGATCGTACTCGATTTTTCATAAGAACTTCAGCCATTTATGCTTTGGTCGGGGCATTCATCGGCTCGCACATGGCCGGCGGTGGCGGACTGCAGCTCAGCGCTATCCATGCTCATATTCTCGTTGTCGGATGGCTGTCTTTGTTTGCGTTCGGCGTCTTCTATAAAGTATTTCCTATTCCGAAAGAGTCCAAGCTGGCCGCAGCACACGTATGGACGTCTTTTTTCGGTGTATTCGGACTGACTGTCGGCATGTGGCTTTACTATACGCAGCCTCTCCCCGGATTAGGAACTCTCAATACCGTATTTTTCATCGTCGGCGGCACGATCCTTCTTCTTGCGTTTTTCCTCTTTGCACTAATGACTTGGATTCATGGGAGATCCATAACAGAATAAACACAAAAAAGCAGAGGGAGCTCCCTCTGCTTTTTTGTGTCCTTCACGCCGATTGGCGCAGCGGCGTTTTGTACAGAAAAGATTTCTCCATACGATAGGCAAATAACCCGCCAAAGACAGCCAGGACAATATCCTTAATCAAAAATGGGACCATGCTCGTCCATGATACTACATAACTCACTGGATCTCCTTCGACCCAGAAATTCATTGCCCCATAGAACCAATTCACTCCGATCAAGTAATTGACCGCGATACCGACGAGCGCTCCGGCAATATATACCGGCAGCCGCCGATTCGTTTCTGCAACCTTTCCGGCAAAGTATGCAAGGATAAAATAAGAGATGATAAATCCGAATGTCGGTGAGAAGACCGTGGATAACCCACCGCCGAAGCCGGCAAAGATAGGCGCCCCGATCAACCCCAGGACGGCATACACAAGAATGGAAAAGAAGCCTAACCTACTACCAAGAATCAATCCTGCCAAAACTGCGATAAATGTCTGCAAGGTCAATGGAACACCAAGAACCTGCAGGAAAGGCAGGAAAGCCGTTATGTTTGCTCCCACTGCCATCAAAGCGACGAATAATGCACCTAATGTAATGTCGTATGCTGTCATCCTCGATTTCCCCATGGTCACTCCTCCTAGAACTTGTCTGCTATAAACATAAGGGAAAGGAAAACCTATTGTCAACTTTATTTTTCATAGGTTAACAAAAACATTTGTAGTGAATTCCCTGTATTCAGATTCGGGTATTTTCCTTTCCACAGGATCACACTCCTTCTAAAAAAGCCCAAAACAAGACTATATGCTCCCTCCCTTTGTTATTTTATTGGAATAATAAATGACTATAAGACTATTAATTGGTGACATTTACCTATAATTATAGTAATGTATACCTAAAAAGTACCAGGAGGGGTAGTATGTTCTCAAGACAAAGGTCCATGGGCCAGTACGGTACACCGCCGGAAACAGTAGAATACATGGTCCAGACTTTATCCAATCACTTGCCAGATAATAGAAGGAACCCGGAGATATTGGACCCTGCCACCGGTGACGGTGTCTTTGTTTATTCCTTATTGAAAGAGGGCTTCTCCCCTTCCCAAATTCACGCCTACGATATCGATACAGCTACTCCTTCCCCGCATGAGGGTATCACTTTCCGTCACGTCGATTTTCTTAAGGTCGAACTGGAAGAAAAGTTTGATGCCATTGTCGGCAACCCTCCTTACAAATCAAAACGTCAGAGCGACTACTTCACCGAAAACAAAAAAGCCATTACAGCACGCTACGGCGGCATCGGTGTGCATAATCTTTATTCTTTATTTATCCACAACGGGATCAAGCTGCTTAAGCCCGGCGGAGTCTTGACAATGATTGTGCAGGACTCTTTCCTTACGAACGTGTATTATCGAAAATTCAGAGCCTACTTATTGGAAAAAACCATCATAAAAGAGATTGTCCTTGCACCACGCAGACTGTTTCACAAAGGAAAGGCAGATGTTCGAACAGCCATCCTGACATTAAAAAAGAAAGAGGGAAATGAACGCCAGGAAGATATGGTCATGAAGCTGGTAGACCGTCTGGAAACGCAGGAATACCAAAATATCACAGAGGATAAGATCCAATACTTAAAGCAAGCGCACTTCCACGATCTTCCCAACAACAACTTCGCAGTCAACGTTCCCGAGGAGATTCTTGCTCACTTTCTGCGTCCCCATGAAGAGTTAGGAAATGTCTTAAAAGGCGGTACAGGAATCTCAACAGGGAATGACACCCTTTTCCTGCGCAGGCGTGAGGATGTGAAAGATGATCAGGAATGGCTTCCGTTCTATAAAAATGGCGGGGTAAAGGATGCATGGTATTATGAACCGAAATTTTATATTCATAAAGATTGGGAAGATAATGAGGCGATTTATCCATCTTTCACCGTTAGGAACAGGGCTTATTTCTATAGACGGGGAATTACTTGTTCCTCCATGGGCGTAGACTTCTCCGCAGCCTACCTGCCGGAAAACAGCCTTTTCGGAGTGAATGCCAATCTATTCCCGGAAAATGAGGAGGATTTATTCTACTATTTGGGTTTGTTAAACAGCCAGCTCATTAAATATATGGTAAGAAAAGTACTCAACCGAACGAATATGATTACTTCCGGGTATATCAAGAAAATTCCGTATGTGCTGCCGGCGGAAGATAAGAAGCACCTCGTCATCCAAACAACAAAACAGCTGGTGGAAGGCAAAAAGGCCGATCCACAGATGGATACAGCCCTATTACACTCGATCGTTGATGGTGCGATTTATGACATATACGGAATATCCGGAGAAAACCGTACCCATGTCGAATCCTTCTGCCAGGATATTCTAGAGAAAATCTAAAATATCCTGGGTTTCATGGAATACTTACATTTTATTCCCCGGGAAATCTTATTATTTCATCATTCGATAATTTCCCCACTCCTCGGGAAGCAGCTGCAAGTATTTCCTTGTCAAGAAGCGGTCATCGATCAATTGGATAATGCCATGATCTTTCTCTGATCGGATGAGACGTCCACCTGCTTGAAGCACCTTGTTCATACCTGGATAAACATAGGCATAATCATAACCATTCCGACCCTTGCTCTTAAAATAGTCCATGATCAGTTCTCTTTCGAAGCTTCTGGGTGCAAGACCGATTCCCACAACCGCTACGCCATTCAGCCGATCTCCTCTGAGGTCGACACCTTCTGAGAAGATCCCGCCAAGGACGGCAAATCCAATCAGGTTTCCGCCGGGAACGAATTGAGAGAGAAAATCTTCCCGCCTGTCTTCATCCATTCCCCGCTCCTGCATGACAGCCTTATAGTCCGATACGTTCCGGAAAGCATCATATACCAACTCCATGTACTGGTAGGAAGGAAAGAAAAACAAATGGTTTCCTTGAAGGTGTCCCGCTTGCTCATCAAGCCGTTCCGCAATGGCACGTGACGTTTCCTGTCGGTTTTTGTACCGTGTCGAAAGCGGAGTTATTTGCACATCAATTTGATCAGAATCGTACGGAGATGGAAGCTGGAGAATATAATCTTCTTTCGAACCTCCGAGCATCTCCTTGTAATAAGCAAACGGCGACAGCGTCGCCGAGAAGAAAGTACTGGACCGGAAGCCGCCGGATACTTTCCTCAGGACCAGAGACGGGTCCAGACAAAACAAAGTCAATTGAAAATCGCCTGCGCTGCTATCTCCTATGAAACGATAGTGGTCATCGACCAGCTCCAGTATCCGAAGGAAATTCTGTGATTGAAAGTACACATCCTGCAGGTGTTCTTTACGTACATCTTCTCCCCTTTCCTGGAGAACCGGCTCTGCCTGATTAACAAACCGTTCCACACCTTCTTCCAACGCCCCTGAAATTTCATCCAATTGTTTATGGGGCGTCTTCGGATCCTCCAGCCGGGCTAAGTCTTTCACGACAGAGTCGGCAGCGCGTGCCACCTCCTCCTGCTCTCCACGCCAGTCTTCAGCCACCGTTTCAAGATCCCTTTTCCCCAATTTAGAAGAATACATCTCTCGGGCACGCTCGACAAGATTATGGGCTTCGTCGACAAGCAGTGTCGTCTTCTTCTTTTTCTCCGGAAGCAGCCGCTTTAAAGCTACACGGGGGTCAAATATATAATTGTAATCTCCGATGACCACATCAGCGACATCCGACAAGTCCAGGGAAAATTCAAATGGACAGACGCGATGTTTGCGCGCATACTCTTCCACTGTGTGCCTCGTCATGGTTGTTTCCTTTCTCAATATATCAACAATCGCACCATTGATTCGGTCATAATACCCGTCCGCAAATTCACAATACTCCGGCTGGCAGATGGTTTCTTCCTGAAAACAGATCTTATCTTTAGCCGTCAAAGTGACAGACCTGATTTCCAGACCTTCCTTTTCCATCAACTGCAGCGCCTCCTCGGCTGTGGAACGTGTGATCGTCTTCGCTGTCAGGTAATAGATTCTATCCAGCCCTCCCTCAGCGAAAGCTTTCACAGCAGGAAATAAAGTAGAAATCGTTTTTCCGATTCCAGTAGGAGCCTGTGCAAATAAATGCCGTTTTTCTTTGATGGTCCGATACACACTTCCAGCCAGCTTCCGTTGTCCTTTACGGTAGCCGCTGAAGGGAAACTCCAGATCCGGAACGGTACGTTTTTCTGCTCTCTTATGTGCAGAAGAATTCCAGCATAAGAGGAGTAAGCCTTCACGGTCGTTTCCATGAATGCTTTCAGCTCTTCATACCGGAACGTCCTTCGCATCCGCTTTTTATCTTTCGTCTTTTTTTGAACATAAGTAAGCTGCACAACGATGTGATTTAAATGGTGGTCATGCATATACATGAAGGCATACCCTTTCGCCTGAGCCCAATAGACAGGGTGGGTGTCTTCATCCAATTCTTCCAACTCTCTCGCTGTCGACTTTATTTCGTCGACAACAGGGCCGTCCTCCGTCTGGAGCAGACCGTCACACCTTCCTTGAACGAGTAGAACTATTCCTTCCTGCTCAAACTCATGCTGAAGGAATAATTCCTTCTCATCCCCATCTCTATATGTCTTCTGGACTTCCTGATGAATTGCCGTTCCTTCCACTAAAGCGGTATTCGATTGAAAACGTTCATCGATACTTCCTGTCCGGTAAACATAAGATACAAGATCTCGTACCGATATCGTCATTTGATCTTCCATCGCTTCTCTCTCCTTTGAATAAATCGACCGCTCCACCCTCATGTTCTGACAAGGGCTCCCGTATGTTTATTGTATAGTCTTCGTGATATAATTGTAGATAAAACTTTTCCATTTCCCAAACATATGTCACCAGCATATAATAAAGCCAATACTTTCCAGGAGGGATGCACGTTGAAAAAATGGAGATGGATCGCTTCCATTTCACTCTCCTTATTCCTGGCCTTCTTCATAACAGCCGCATTTATCTATACTCCTGAAGAGCATTCGACAGATTCGGATCATTCAACAGTTAAAAAGGAGCGCTCGGAGTCCAAGCCGGCTTCCTCGGAACCGAAGGAACAGGAATTCTCACCCGACGAAGAAGATTCAGACAGAGCTATCAGCGAGGGACTGAAAGATGTATTCACCGGCGTCATCGACAGTGCGAAAGGGTTGTTCGTGAAAGATGACATGGAAATTGTAGCCCTCGGTGATTCTCTGACTCAAGGGGTTGGAGATGATACGGACAATGGCGGTTACGTAGGAATTTTAGAGGACACATTCAACAGTAATAAGAAAAGAGATTTGATTCACATTGATAACTTCGGGAAACGGGGAAACCGAACCGATCAACTGATCAGCCGCCTGGAGGAGCAGGAGGAAATTTCCACCGCTTTAGAGGAAGCTGACCTTATTTTAATAACCATTGGAGCCAATGATGTAATGAAAGTTGTGAAGGATAATTTTACAAACTTAAATTACCAGGACTTTGTGGACGCACAGGATTCCTATCAAGCACAATTGGAAACGATTTTTTCCATGATTCGCGAAGAGAACCCGGATGCCCCTATTTACCTGATCGGTCTTTACAATCCTTTTAATCTTTACTTTGATAATATCCCCGAATTAGGGAAGATTATGGAAGATTGGAACGAAATCAGCAAAGAGGTCGTTGCAGAAGAGGAGAACGTTACTTTCATCCCGGTGAGGGACTTGTTTGAAGGATCCGAGGATGAACTTCTATGGGAGGAAGATAATTTCCACCCGAATGAACGTGGTTACAAGCAAATGGCAGAACGTGTGTTGGAATATATCAAAGATGACGTCGAACAATAACACAGGTGGAATGTAGAGATGAAACAATTATTATTCAGCAACAAATGGCGAACCTCTTTTTGGATACTGGCAATCATTAATTTTCTTGTGGTGGCTTCAGTAGTCGGTCTTATTTTCCTTCCCAGCTCTTATACCATCGTCAACGTCGATCAGCAGAAGGAAACACAGGATGCGGAATTCACTATTGTGTCGACGAAGGAGAATCTGGAGCAGCTGGCAAACGACTACCTCGGAGAGTTCTCGGAAAAAACCGGCTTTGACTATTCCATATCTCTTGACCGTAACGTAACGTTGGCAGGGAATATTAAAGCCTTCGATCAGGTCATTCCGATTAAAGTGGAATTAAGTCCGGTTGTTCAGGAAAACGGAGATCTTATCCTGGAGCAGGAACGCATTTCCCTCGGAAAGCTTCCTCTCCCGAACAAAAAAGTACTGGAATTTGTTAAAGATAACTATGACTTTCCTGAGTGGGTAACCGTAAATCCCAACGAAGAGAACATTTATGTAGCCGTCACTCAGATGGACACAGCAAGTAATTTCAACGTCCAGGTAGATCGTTTCAACCTGAACTCCAATCAGCTGGCGTTCAAGATCTCCGTACCAAGAAACTCCTTTCAGTTAGCGCAGAAAGTGGTAGAAGACAAGTTCTGACAGAAAGCAGTGGATGTGATAACCGGTTTCCGACTGTGATAAACTAATAGTATTATCCCCACTACTAAAAGGAAGTGACAACATGCGCGTCGTTAACAACATAGCAGATTTGATCGGTGATACTCCGTTAGTCAAACTGAACCGTGTGGCTCCTGAAGGTGGAGCCGATATTTACCTGAAACTGGAGAAATACAATCCAAGCGGAAGCGTAAAAGACCGCGCCGCTTTCAATATGATGGAACAAGCAGAAAAAGAAGGGCTGCTTAAGGAAGGCGCGACCATTATCGAGCCGACAAGCGGCAATACCGGCATAGGGATTGCTATGAATGCAGCTGCAAAAGGATATCGCGCTATCCTCGTTATGCCGGATACGATGACACAGGAACGAATCAATCTACTGAAAGCATACGGTGCAGAAATCGTCCTGACGCCTGGAGATGCGAAAATGCCCGGAGCCATTGCGAAAGCCAAAGAACTCGTGGAAGAAATCGAAGGCAGCTTCATGCCGATGCAGTTCGAAAATGCGGCAAACCCGGATGCACACCGCCATACGACAGCTGCAGAGATCATCGAAGCTATGGATGAATTGGGCAAACCTCTATCTGCCTTCGTTTCTACAGCCGGGACCGGCGGGACGATTACAGGTACGGGAGAAGAGTTGAAAAAACGCTACAAGGATATGACTATCCATGTAGCAGAGCCTGCAGGATCCCCGGTTTTATCAGGCGGCAAGCCAGGGAAGCATAAACTGGTCGGGACAAGCCCTGGTTTCATTCCTTCCATCCTGAATCAGGATGTTTATGATGAAATCTTACAAGTGACCGATGAAGATGCCTACGAAATTACGAGACGTCTCGCCCGTGAGGAAGGGCTGCTCCTTGGAACCTCCTGCGGTGCCGCCTGTTGGGCTGCCATAGAAGCAGCTAAACAAAAAAATCCCGGCGAAGTAGTCGTATGTATCGCACCAGATACCGGTGAGCGCTACCTTTCCGGAGACCTTTTCCGTTATTAACTACAGAAGAACTCCGTATCACAAACAAAAAATGAGAAAGTTTTCTTTCTCCTGTCCAAACTTGTCTTACTGCAGCTAATCGTAGAAAAGGCCGTCCCAAAGCGGGGCGGCCTTTTTGTGATCAAATTCTATACAAATCCCGAAACCTTAGATGCCATCCTAATCGATAAGAGAACACCCTGCACAAGATAATCAGGATAAATAATGCATAAGTCTGCCACGCACTCCCCACATCTACAAGCCCGATGCCGACTGCCAGCCCCACAAGCATTGCCCATACTGCGTATATTTCCTGATGAAGAACCATCGGACGGCGCTGTGCAAGCACATCTCTGGCAACACCGCCCCCGACTCCTGTCAGGATTGCCGAAAAAATGATGCCTCCAAGCGGAAATTGGTTGGCGACCGCAAAGGAGGCCCCTTGAAGAGCAAAAGCGGATAAACCAACGGCATCCGGATAGAAATTCCATCTGTCCCATGCCATCACCCATGTCTTCGGAAAGAAATAGACAACAGCGATTGTTCCAAGCGCGACATAAAACAGATATCCCTGCTGCCAAACATGGACGACCGGGATCCCTAATGCGATATTACGAATAATCCCACCTGCGAACGGTGTCGCAATCCCGAGAATAAACGTACCGAATATGTCGTACCTTTCGTTGAGAGCGACAATGGCCCCACTGAAAGCAAAAGCGCTGACAGCTAATATATTCAGGATTTCCCAAGTCATCCTTTTCCTCCTCTTCCCCTTGAAAAATGCAAGCCGATTTGATTATATCAGACCTGTAGGCGAAGCTATGTATTTTTTTACACAGCTGCTAAAAATTTCGTCGAACATACTCGAAATAAATCGTTATAATTACTATTTATACGAAAGTTTTCTTCTAAGCAAAAAAATCCCACTACGTTGCAAACTGCCACAAGGATTTTATATATATAGGAAGAAATATTTATATGAAAAAAGAAAGTAGGGTGTGATTTTAACCATGAGAAGATGGCTTATCAAACTTAGAAAAGAACAACGACTGACACAACAACAAATCGCAGCAGGCGCACATATCGACCGGGCCTATTATGCTCAAATCGAAAATGGAACGCGCAATCCCAGCATGGCGGTCGCTTCTCAAATTGCTTCGTTTCTTCACATAAATCCTTCACTCTTTTATACCGAACACCTGAGCGAACCATTTGAAACAGCATTGGTCCATTCTCCAATTACCGTCGCACACTGCGACTTGGATCTACGCTATACCTGGATGTATAACCCGCACCCTGATTTCAAAATGAACTCCGTGATCGGGAAAAGGGATGATGAATTGGATGATAACGTCGGTACTACTGAATTAATGCAATTAAAAAGCAAGGTCATAGAGGAAGGACAGAGCATCAGAAAAACAATTCCTTTCCCGTTATCCGAGGGATTGATTCGTTACGACGTATTCTGCCAACCTATCTTTGATTCACATGGACGAATTATAGGAGCAGCTACGGCATCGACCGCACTTCCGTCATAGCAAAGTAAAGGGGGCAACCGCATGATTGTCGAAAGGCTCTCCTACAAGGTGTTGCAGGACTCTCTAAAAAGAGCAGTGGATTTGAACCTGGAAGAAGAATTCATCCTCTTGCTGAAGAAAGAACTGCACAAGCGAGAAGAGCGGAAAAACGTTCCGCTCCGAATGAAGTGACGATCTTCACATTCATGTATGATTCTCCCTCCTGCGGGTAAACCATTGGGGAGGTGATGAGAATGTCTTCAAAAAAATGGATTATGCATCAAAAATGGGAAGATCTTATCTTCCTCCATTGGCCCGTACCCGCTGAGATTTTGGCCAGGTATATACCAAGTGTGTTTGAGTTGGACGAATTTGACGGTTCGGCTTGGATAGCCGTCGTCCCGTTTCGTATGAACCACATCCGGTTCAAGAACCTTCCTTCTCTTCCTTTCGGCAATCAATTATTGGAATTGAATGTCCGTACCTATGTCACTTATAAAGGAGAACCAGGAGTTTATTTCCTCACTTTGGATGCCGATCACCCCCTCGGCGTTTTTTTAGCCCGAACAGGATTTTCTCTTCCTTACGTGCATGCATCCATGCGGATGGACACGACACCGGAGAGGATTCATTTCTCCAGCAGAAGAATTCATAAAGGCTATCCGAACGCTCATTTCCATATGGAGGCATCTCATTTTTCCCCTGCCGTTCATCCTGCACCAGGATCCCTTCTTTACTGGCTTACCGAACGATATGCCCTCTGGACAGTCCGAGGCCAAAAGGTGTACAAGGGACCAATCCAGCATAAGCACTGGCGGTTGCAGAAAGTCAAAGTCGACCTTCCTGTCAATCAATTGCTCGATTTCCTCCCCTCCTTCGTAACAGAACAAGATCCAACCGCCTATTATTCTAAAACTTTACAAACGAGGATTTTTCCATTTGAACGAGTAAAGTAGCTTCTTTTGACAATGTATCCTCTGCGTATTATAATTATCTTGAATTCGAGATAATCAGAGGAGGAACCTTTATGGAACTTAAAGGCATCCATCACGTATCAGCCATCACAGCAAATGCAGAGAAAAACTTTGACTTTTATACCCGCATATTAGGAATGCGTTTAGTTAAAAAAACCGTCAACCAAGACGACCCTTCCATGTATCACTTGTTTTATGCCGATGAAAAAGGACGTCCCGGAACCGATTTAACTTTTTTTGAAATTCATCGCGCCGGACACACCTATCCGGGCTCTCAGAGCATATCGACGACCACGCTGCGCGTCCCAAACGACGAAGCACTAAATTATTGGCTCGAGAGATTCCAACAGCATCAAGTAGCCCATGATCCAATGGAGGAGCGCTTCGGACGCCTCACTCTGTCTTTCCGTGATCCGGAAGACCAACGGTTAATGCTTGTATCCGATCAACATAACAAGGGTGTAGCAGCCGGAATCCCATGGAAAGGATCCGAGGTACCAGCTGATTTTGGTATTACAGGGCTGGGACCTGTAAGACTTACTGTCTCTGATAAGAGTAAAACGGAGCATGTCCTTACAGAAATTCTGCGATTCCGAAAAACAGGTGAGTACGATAATTGGACTGTCTTCAGCACAGGCGAAGGTGGCACAGGTGCAGAGGTCCACGTGGAAGAGACGGATGCAGACAGACGGGAACGACCTGGAAGAGGAAGCGTCCACCACGTCGCCTTCCGGGTGGAGAACAAGGAAGAACTCACCAAATGGAAAGAAATCATTGATGCTGCCGGGTACCCGAATTCCGGGCTTGTCGATCGTTACTACTTCCAATCCCTTTATTTCAGGGAAGCGAACCACATTTTATTTGAACTGGCGACAGATGGTCCTGGTTTCGCCACGGATGAACCGGAAGACCGTCTGGGGGAAGCGTTGGCACTTCCGCCGTTTCTTGAACAAAAACGGGAAGAAATCGAAAGAAACCTTAAACCGATTCACACAACAGCTCCACAAGACTAATAAAGAAAGCCGGCACCTTTTCAGGTCCGGCTTTTCTTTTTGTATTAAATCAGTCCTTATCCAGGCGCTCCTTCACCCAATTGATCAGACCGCCCGCCTTCATGATTTCAATTTGACGCTCCGAAAGAGCATGCTCCACTTCAATCTGTAGGTCTTTCCCCTTTACCTCAACATTAAATGTAGAGGATTTAGAGAGTTTGTTTCGCAGATCCTTAAATTGAAGAACATCTCCCTCTTCCAGCTTCTCTAGATCATCAGCATTGGTAAAGGTTAGTGGTAGTACACCGAAGTTAGCAAGGTTCTGCCAGTGAATACGGGCAAAGTCTTCGACAATAGCCACTTGCAATCCAAGATACTTCGGAGCTAAAGCCGCATGCTCCCTGCTCGATCCCTGCCCGTAATTCGCACCGGCAACAACTGCATGACCGCCGGATTCTTTCACATCCATTGCCCTGTCGTAATAGGTGTCATCTACAATTTCGAAGGCAAACTTACTGATTTCCGGAAGGTTGCTTCGGTAAGGAAGGACTCTCGCCCCGCCTGCTAATATTTCATCCGTCGAAATGTCATCCCCCATTTTCAATAATACAGGGAGCTCCATTTCGTCTGGAAGCTCACCCATTTCCGGAATGGAAGCCACATTAGGACCTTTCACGAGGTTAACCTTTTTTGCTTCCGAAAGCGGAAGCGGATCGTCAAGCAGCCGCGTATCTACCGTCGGCTTTTCAAGTTCAACGACCGAAGGATAAGCGAGACCCGATTTTCTAGGGTCTGTAATCTTCCCTTCCAACGCACTTACTGCAGCAGTCTCCGGACTGCATAGATACACGCTGTCCTCTTTCGTTCCGGAACGCCCTGGAAAATTCCTAGGAGTCGTCCGCAAGCTGTTTCTTCCTGTCGCCGGTGCTTGTCCCATGCCGATACATCCGTTGCATCCCGCTTGGTGAAGCCTTGCTCCTGCCTGGAGGAAATTAGCTATATGACCATTCTGAGATAGATCGACGAGCATTTGCCTGGATGTCGGGTTGATATCAAACGAAACACCGTCCGCAACTTGTTTACCAGCGACGATTTCTGATGCTACTGCAAAATCCCGGTACCCAGGGTTAGCGGAAGAACCTACATAGCTTTGATAGATCGCCTCCCCTTCCACCTCTTCGACCGGCACCACATTCCCCGGACTGGAAGGCTTTGCAATGAGAGGGGCCAGGTCAGAGAGATGCAATTCGTCATGCACATCGTACCCCGCTCCCTCATCAGGCAAGAGCTCAAACCACTCTTTTTCCCTCCCTTGCCGTGCCATGAAACGACGCGTAACTTCGTCCGCTGGAAAAACCGTTCCCGTAGCGCCTAGTTCCGCTCCCATATTTGCAATGACATGGCGGTCCATCGCCGTAAGGTTTTTCAAACCCGGGCCGTAATATTCAAAAACATGATGGACGCCCCCTTTTACTCCATGTCTACGCAGCATTTCAAGAATGACATCCTTTGCGCTTACCCAATCAGGAAGCTCACCGGTCACCTTCACTCCCCACACTTTCGGCATTTTCACATAAAAAGGTTCTCCTGCGATAGCCATAGCAACATCGATTCCACCTGCCCCCATGGCAAGCATGCCCATACAGCCATTCGCACACGTATGGCTGTCAGATCCAAGCAGCGTCTTCCCGGGAGCAGCGAGCCTCTGCATATGGACGGGATGACTCACTCCGTTTCCCGGCCTGCTGAAATGCAAACCGAAACGCTTGGCTGCACTTTCCAGGAACAGGTGGTCATCCGGGTTCTTATTGTCTTCCTGTATTAAGTTATGGTCCACATATTGAGCGGACGCTTCCGTCTGTGCCCGCTCCACCCCCATCGCTTCAAGCTCAAGCATCACCATTGTCCCTGTTGCATCCTGGGTAAGGGTTTGATCAATTTTTAATCCTATTTCCGAACCTGGTGTCATTTCTCCTTGAATAAGATGGCTGTTAATCAGCTTTTGTGTGACGTTATAACCCACACCGATTCCTCCTTCACATGGTTTACCGCCTGGTAATTTGGCGTTTTTTTCCTATAAACCCCATACCCGTAAGACATCGTCCCTATGCAAGGTTTCCTTATAATGACAAATTACGATAGTTTTCTCACCCTGGAAAATCAGGTTTCCCTTTATATCAGGAAAGTCACCAGTCAAAAAACCTCTTAAAGGGCCGTTTAAAGGGAGACTTGGGAAACTGGTAAATATAGTTGATTATTACTAATTGAGGATGTATTCTAAAAATAGATTCGAAAGAGCAACATCTCTTAAGAGTCGACAGTTGATCAACTAGGTGTGTTGAAAATGGAATATGGTAAAGTGCTCCGGTTCCATCGGGTGAAACAGGGTTTGACGCAAAACCAGTTAGCAGATGGAATCATCTCGCCGGCATATCTGTCTAAGATTGAGAACAATCAGACCGTGCCTGCCTCCGAAGTGCTGGAAATGCTATATGAACGTCTGGGATTGGAATTCCATGACGCTTCCTACAGCCACCCTTCCAAAGAAAAGCTGAAAAAGTGGTATGAAGCTATCATGTTCAAGCGGAAGGAAGAAGCACGAAGGTTGAAGGAGGAGCTGCTCAGTCAGCAGGATATGCGGAACAATCATCACCTTTATATTTACTACAAGCTGTACAGCATCCGCCACTTTTTGTTAGAAAACGAAGTGGAGGAGGCTTATGAAGCATGGAGTGAAATAAAGCAGCACCTGGATACATTTGATGATGAGATGAAGTACTACTATCATTTGAGCAATGGACTGCTCCAGTATTACCGAAGTGATTTCGAGGAATCATTCCAGCAGTTGATGAAGGCGGAAGTCTTATCGCGCTCCATGAATATGGAAAGCTGGGAAGTGAGCGACCTTTTCTACCACTTGGCACTAAGTTCAAGTCAGGCGCACCATGTGTCAGCTTCTATTTTTTATACAGAACAGGCACTCCGCATTTATAAAGATCATTACGACCTAGGAAAGAGTGCTGATTGCCATCTCATTTTAGGAATAAGTTTCAGCAGGCTCCAGAATCATGAAAAAGCGAGGGAGAATTACGAGTCTGCTCTCAAGATCGCTTCTCAGACTAAGGACCACCAGCAGTTGAAACTGGTTTATATTAACATGGCTGTTTTAGACTCTAATCTAGATAATCATACGTTATCCATCGAGCATTACAAAAAGAGCCTGGAGTACACAGAAGCATCATCTTCCACCTATGATATCTATGAATACATGAATATTATTCACGGATTAATCCTCGAGCACTACCTCATAGGTAACAAGGAAGGATGCCTCTATTGGGTAAATGAAGGTAAACAAAGGCTTGTAGATTTCCCTTCAAAAGAGCACACGTATCATTTTGATGTTTTTCAAAAGATACTAACGAACGCTCCAGATACCCTTGAATTTCTTGAAGATGAAGTACTTCCGTATTTCAAAGAAATGAAGGATCCGGAGTATGTCATCAGATACGCTAAATTCCTAGCCGACTTATTTGAGAAGCAAAGGATGTATAAGCGTTCTTCTGAATATTTAAGGTTAGCAATGCAATTGTTAAATAAACATTCTCATTTAGGAGGCATGATCTTATGAAGAAAGCCATCGCTTTCATCGCTGCAGTTGGCATTGTTGTTTCTGTCTTAGCTCCTTTGACACAGGATGAGGCAGTACGCACCTACCCAAGACCATTAGTTGAAGACGTAGTTTAACTTCTTTTTAGTAGTATGTAACAGTTTTTAAGCACCTCCCCTAATCCTATACCTATATAAACATTTACCTCTACCCTGACCCGGTAGAGGTCTTTTTTGAAAAAATCAGCAGCGCCGGGACAGCACTACTGA
>NZ_ANPF01000012.1:0-15062 GCF_000328325.1 Halobacillus sp. BAB-2008
TCGTCGCCTCTTTCCGCTCGTTCAAACGACCGAGCTTACTAAGGAGATCAGACGCTGATTTCGAATCGAGCGCGCCTGTCGGTTCATCGGCGAAAATGATGCTCGGATCATGAATGAACGCTCTTGCTGCGGAAGTCCGCTGCTTTTGACCGCCGGAGATTTCATTCGGGTATTTGTTTTCGATTTCTTTGATCCCGAGCTCTTCCGCTACCTCCTGGAACCGCTCATTCGCCTGCTTCTTTTTAACGTTGGCGATGGACAGCGGCAGAAGAATGTTTTCCTTCACTGTGAGCGTATCGAGCAGGTTGTAATCTTGAAAAATGAATCCGAGGTGATGCTTCCGGAACTCAGCCAGCTTTTTGTCTTTCTGTCCGGTGATGACCTGTCCGTCGATTTTGATGGTTCCGTGGCTCACCCGGTCGATGGAGGAAAGGACGTTCAGCAGTGTCGTCTTTCCGGAACCGGATGCTCCCATGATCGTGACGAATTCGCCTTTTTCGATGGTCAGGTTGATGCCTTCTAGTACGTGCTGCTTCGTGAATTTATTGCCGTAGCTTTTATGGATTTTCGTAGCTTCTAATATACTCATGGTATGACCTCCCTTGTTCTATGACTTTATTCTATTAGCTTTTTCCGATGTTTTCCTGTCATTCACCTAACAAAATCGGGGATGGAAGTGACAGTTTCGTCACATGGGCAGATGAGAGGAGCGGGAAGTCTCCTCGACCCTTCGGCCACGATCATTCCCACCCTAAAGGAGTTCTCCCTGCTGCGTGCAGGTAAAAGAAAAGAAGCATAGGACAGGGTCACATGCTTCGGATGGTTGTGAAGGCGTCTTTCTTCGGGAAGTGGAGGGTGAAGGTGGACCCTTGTCCAACTTCGGAAGTGACGGAGATCTTCATCTTCAACGTTTTCCTGATGCGGTCGGTCAAATAGAGACCCATTCCCGTCGCAGCGCCGTTCTGGTGATCGGATGTCGACGTGAAGCCTTTATCGAAGATGCGGGGGAGGTCTTTCGCCTCTATGCCCCGGCCTTCATCACGGATCGCTATGTGCACCCGCTCGTCTTCTCGCCGGCTTGTGATGGTAATGTCACTCGATTCGCTGTATTTGATGGCGTTTGTCAGCAGCTGGCGCAGGATGAAGGCGAGCCATTTTGCATCACTCAACACGTGTGTCGCTTCCAAATCGATATCGAAGCCGATTCCCTTCTGCATGCACCAGGACTTAAGGGTACGGATTTCCTGGAATAACAGCGGCTCTAACTCTATTTCTTCTATATAAAGGTCATTCTCGATGAAGGGGATCCGTTTCTGATAGAGCTGCTGGTCTAGAAGCAGGTGGATCCGCATCCATTCATACGTCAGCTGGGACTTGAGCTTGTAATCTTCGATCTTATCAAACAGGAGGTGCATCGCACTCATCGGCGTCTTCACTTCGTGGATCCAGGAGAGCAGCTGGTCCTTCTCTTCTTCCAATCGGTGCTGGTTATCGGCAAGCTCCTGTTTCAAGCGTTCCATATGGTCTGTGACGTTGTCGTCGATGATCCGTTCAAACGGACTGTCCCCTTCCGGAAAAGTCGAAAGATCCAAGTCCCGGTCCCGTTCCTGCATTTGACGGTAGAAGCGGGTTTCCTTCTGGTACCGGATGAATAAAAACAGCGCAATTAAAAGGAAGGACAGAAAGTTGTAGTACAGAACGGAGGTGACCGGGATTGTCGAATCGATGGCACCAACGAGAGCTGCCAGCACCTGCAGACCGAAAAGAAAGGCGATCCAAGCAAGGCGTTCTTTCAGAAATGCCCCGATCATTGCGAATCCTCCTTCGCCACATAGCCTTGTCCGACCTTCGTCTCAATCGCATCTCCCAAGTCGATTTCAGCGAGTTTCTTGCGCAGCCTGTTGACGTTGACGGTCAGGGTATTGTCGCTGACGAACCGCTCATCCTCCCACAAACGCTGGATCAGCTCTTCCCGGCTGACAATCTTGCTTTTTTTATCCACCAGCTGCTTCAAAATAAGGATTTCGTTCTTCGTCAAATCGATCGATCCTTTTTCATTGGACACGCGGTTGCGGTCATAGTCAATGGTGGCTCCCTGCCAAGTCTTCCACTTATTCGTTTCCGTATTGTAGTTGTAGACGCGGCGCAGGATCGCCTGGATCTTCGCAATCAGCACATCGAAGTGAAACGGCTTCTGGACGAAATCGTCGGCACCCAGGTTCATCGACATCACCATGTCCGTCGGATGGTCTCTCGAGGACAGGAAGATGATCGGTACGTTCGAGTGGGCACGGATCATCCGGCACCAATGGAAGCCGTCGAACTTCGGCAGCTGGATATCAATGAGCACAAGATCGGGATTTACATCGGTGAACCGGTTCATCACCTGTTGGAAGTCATCGATCCCATATACTTCATACGACCATTGCGACAGACGTTCCTCCATTTCCTGGAACAACGTCCGGTCGTCTTCAATCAACAATAATTTAAACAAAAAAGACACCACGCTTTCCGTATATTGCCTTTTTCCAGTATACCATGATGCTCCATGTATCGTATTTCGATTATTCAAGCAAATCCTCTTTAAAATTGTCGGAAGTGGGCGTACAATGGATAGTATTATTTGAAAAACGGCCCCGGCCGGCGATTACATAAATAAAGGAGTCCTGACAATGGCATTGAGCATCATTCAAAGCGAAACGAAGAAGAAGAAACCGGAATCGAAAGAGATCCCTTTCGGCAGAACGTTCACAGACCATATGTTTGTGATGGATTATGAAGCGGATAAAGGCTGGCACGAGCCCCGCATCGTCCCTTATGAGCCGCTGACACTCGACCCGGCAGCGATGATTTTCCATTACGGGCAGACGGTTTTCGAAGGGATGAAGGCTTATCGTACGGATGATGACCGCGTCCTGCTTTTCCGTCCGGAGAAGAACTTCGAACGCTTGAACTTGTCCAGTGAGCGCTTGAGCATTCCGGCGATTGATGAAGACGAAGTGCTGGGTTATCTGAAGGAGCTTGTGGAGCTGGAGAAAGACTGGGTTCCATCCTTTGAAGGGACGTCGCTGTACATCCGTCCATTTATCATTTCGACAGAAGCGAACCTCGCCGTTGCGCCGTCGAAATCCTACAAGCTGATGATCATCCTCTCTCCAGTCGGCCCGTATTTCTCCGGCGGTTTGAAGCCTGTCACGATCAACGTCGAGAATGAATTCACCCGTGCGGTCAAAGGCGGCACCGGCATGGCGAAGACAGCAGGGAACTATTCCTCCGGCTATCAGGCCCAGGCGAAGGCGGTCGAGGAAGGCAACAACGATGTGCTTTGGCTTGATGGTGTGGAGAAACGCTACATCGAAGAAGTCGGCAGCATGAACATTTTCTTCAAAGTGGACGGAGAAGTCGTCACACCTGCCTTGAGCGGCAGTATCCTGAAGGGGATCACGCGCGCATCGATCCTGGAGCTTTTGGAGAAGTGGGGCATCCCGGTCACCGAGCGCCGAATTGCGATCGAAGAGCTGTATGAATGGTACGAACAGGGGAAAGTGGAGGAAGCGTTCGGAACAGGAACGGCTGCCGTCATCTCTCCTGTCGGGGAATTGAACTGGCTCGGTAAGAAAATGGTCATCAATGATCATGAAATCGGCGATCTGTCCCAGAAGCTGTATGACACGATCACCGGAATTCAGCGCGGCCGCAAGGAAGATACGGAAGGCTGGACGGTCACGATCGACTGAAAAGACCTTCCAGCTTCGTTTGAATAGTAAGGCATAGAAGAGAGCCTCCCAATGGTGTGGAAGGCTCTCTTTTTGTTGGAGGAGGGACAGGAAGGGGAAAGCTGCTCTTCCGGCGACTCCCCTGTGGCTATGTTTCTCTTTTCTTTTGGATTGGACGAGTAACTTACTCTGTAACCCCAGCCATAAAAGCACAGAAGGGAGCAAGGTAACGAATAAAGGGTAGTTCGGTCCTTGCCAGCCTAAGATGTACAAAAAAGGTAATTTAAAAATAAAAGAAGCAACATCCATGAAAGACTGCATCTCATTGTGGAAGGACTGACTATACTCAATGGTCCTATCCACCCCGCTCTGATCATTCTAAATTTTTATCCCGTACGCTGATAAACGGATCATCACCTATTTTAATGGGTTAAAAAAGAGGAAGGCGTGCTCCTATCCAGAGAGCACGCCTTCCTTTATTCTTTATGATGCCATTCGTTCGTCTTGTCTGATCGTGCTTACTATATCCAAAACCCGCTTGCTTTCTTCCTGCGTCAAAGGCAGCAGAGGCAGGCGGACGCCTCCGACCTGGACGCCGAGAGCGTTCAGGGCTGCTTTCACCGGTGATGGACTCGGTGCGGAGAAGATGGCGTGCATGACCGGGAGCAGCTTCTGGTGAAGCGTTGCTGCGAAGGCGCCGTCTCCTTCACGGTAGCTTTGGATCATCTGCTGCATTTCTTTTCCGATGACGTGGGAGGAGACGGAGACGATACCTGTCCCACCGATGGCAACGAACGGCAGCGTGTTGCCGTCTTCTCCGCTGTAGACGGAGAAGTCCTCCGGCGTTTCGCGGATGATGGTCGTCGCCGCATCGAGATCGCCGCTCGCTTCTTTAACGGAAACGATGTTGTCGATCTTAGATAAGCGAATGATCGTTTCCGGTTCCATGTTGACGACGCTTCTTCCCGGAATGTTATAAAGCATGACCGGGAGGGAAGTCGCTTCAGCGATGGTGCGGAAATGCTGATACATCCCTTCCTGAGACTGGTTTGTTGTAGTAAGGGACGACGAGCATGACGGCATCCACGCCGGTCTGTTCTGCTTCCTTCGTCAGCTCAATAGATGCTCGTGTGTTGTTGGATCCTGTTCCTGCGATGACCGGAACACGTCCGTCGACGACTTCCACAGTGAAGCGGAACAGGGACAGCTTCTCCTCTTTCGTAAGCGTCGGAGATTCTCCGGTCGTTCCTGCGATGACCAACGCATCCGAACCGTTGTCGATCAAATGGTCAATCAAAGCACGTGTCGCTTCATAATCAATATTCTCATCGTTGTCGAACGGGGTTACCATTGCTGTTAATACTTGGCCGAAATTCATAACCTCACACCTTTTAGTAAGTTTTTTTAAATACAGACCGAGGCATCAGGACCATTCAGCGCAGTAAATAAACAAAAACGGCAGCAACGAGGGAATCGCTGCTGCCGTAGAAACTTTGTATCCGTTCCTGCGTAAGATAGCCCTCCATATAGTCTCCTATATGACAGTCCTGCACTTCTTCAGTATCAGAACCAGCTTCAGGAAGATGAGATTCGAGAAGCTTCGGCAATTTCCCCTTTCCGCATCGATCTTCAGAGCTCATTCTCCTCCGTATGCGTACTGATGTCATTGCACCTCTATCCTTACTCCAAATAAAATTTGAAATAAGAAAATATTTAGTTAGCTTGATCGTAACAAAAATTGTCCTCAAATACAACACGAACGATGAAAATTCCAAATCTTCGACAATGTTTTTGCACATTGGCTTATGCCGACCTGCACATGGGAGAGGAGGAACTACATAAAAAGGTCCATCAACCCGATATAAAAGATAGATAACTATAATAAAAAAGGGGACCTGGTTTCAACGATGAAAAGTATAAGAGGAAAGATTTTGACGGCCTTCTCTGTGGTCATTTTATTGACGGTTTTGCTCGCGAGTTTCAACTATTTCGCTACTTCAAGGACGAACGAGAATACGAAGGGGATCGTCGACCGTGAACTGCCGCTGTTGATCCTCGATGAGAAGCTCGCCTATAACTTATCACAGAAGGTAGCTGCAGCCCGTGGGTATGTACTCTTTAACGATGACGCATACAGGGAAACCTTTGAAGCGTATTCGGAAGACAGCATGAAGATGCAGAAGGATCTCCTGGACCGGACGGACTCCGATGACATCAGGCAGCTTGTCACGGACAGTATTGAATGGGAAGGGACTGTGCGGACAGAGGTGTTTGAACGGTTTGACGACGGTCGGGAAGAGGAAGCCCTGAAAGCGCTCGAAGATACGGTTACTCCGGTAAGTAATGAATTGATAACCATCTATGAAGAAGCCTCTATTCGTAGAGAAGGGGAAATCCAGGAGATGGGATCTAACGTGTTGGAAAGCGGCGCAGCTATGATGTTCTGGGGATTGATTATCTCTGCGGCAGTCATACTGGTTGGACTCCTTTTCGCATGGATGATGGCGAATAACCTCTCCAGGCCGATCAAACGTGTCGCAGAACGGATGCGTCACCTTGCGGGCGGCGACATCAGTAAAGGGGATCTGGAAGTGAAGAGCAAGGATGAGATCGGGGCGCTTGCCGGTGCGATGAATACGATGCAGGCGGCCTTGAAGGAAGTGATCGAATCGGTTTCCCTGACCTCCGACCGTGTCACGGTGCAAAGCAGGGAGCTTGATCAGGCATCGGAAGAAGTGAGGGAAGGAAGCGTGCAGATCGCCTCGACGATGCAGGAAATGTCTTCCGGAGCAGAGTCCCAGGCGGACGGTGCTTCCAGTCTGGCGGAACAGATGCGCACCTTCACAGATAAAATTGCGGTTGCGGATGCGAACGGCGGGCACGTGTCGCATTCGTCTTCTCAAGTACTCGAGCTTGCAGAAGGAGGTCGGGAGCAGATGAAGGCAGCGATCGGCCAGATGCACAGGATCGATACGATTGTGAAGGATTCGGTCGAGAAAGTGAAAGGCCTCGATAGGCAGTCTCGGGAAATTTCCAAGCTTGTCCAGGTCATTGAAGCGATTGCGTCTCAGACGAACCTGCTGTCGTTGAATGCGGCGATTGAAGCCGCCCGTGCGGGTGAGCACGGCAGAGGCTTTGCCGTCGTTGCGGATGAGGTGAGGAAACTTGCAGAGCAGGTCACTGCTTCTGTCGGTGATATTACCGATATCGTGGAAGGCATTCAGACGGAATCCGGGCAGGTCGTCCAATCCTTGGAAGAAGGATATACCGAAGTGGGCCGGGGGTCTGTCGAGATGGAGGCGAGTGGAGAGACGTTCGATACGATCCATCATTCCGTTTCTGACATGGTAGCTAAAATCCAGGAGATTTCTGCCCACCTTCGCGAAATTGCCGGCGCAGGACAAGATATGAACCGTTCCATCGAAGAAATCGCTTCGATTACAGAAGAGTCGGCGGCGGGGGTCGAACAGGCAGCTGCTTCGGCCCAGCAGTCGAGCGGATCGATGGAGGAAGTGTCTCGAAGTGCCGCCGAATTGTCGGATCTGGCAGGAGAACTGAATCGCCATGTCCGCCGTTTCAAACTATAAGAAAACACCAAAGAACAGCCGGTCCTGCGAGTATAAGCAGGACCGGCTGTTTTTTTATCAGGGGAATCATTTCGACCGTTTGTACCAGCCTTTTTCTTTAAAACGAGAGATCGCTTCGATTCGGTTGGTTACTTCCAGCTTTTCCAGAATGACAGATACGTAGTTGCGGACAGTCCCTGGTGTGATGAACAGCTCTTTAGAGATATCCTTCGTATTTTTTCCATCTGCCATCAGCTGAATGACTTCCTGTTCCCGTTCGGTGAGCGGGTTGGGTTCGGTGAAGGCAAGATCAACGAGCTCCGGGTCGAAGATGCGCTGGCCGTTCATGATCTTACGGATGGCCGTTGCCAGTTCCTCACTCGGACTGTCTTTGAGCAGATACCCGCTGACTCCCGCTTTTCTTGCCCGTTCGAAGTAACCGGGGCGGGCGAAAGTCGTCAGGATGATGACTTTGCATGTTTCCTCTTGAATTTCTTCGGCGGCATCCAGGCCGTCTTTCACCGGCATTTCAATATCCATGATGCAGATGTCCGGCTTTTCTTCACGGACAAGGTTGACTGCTTCCTGACCGTTTCCCGCCTGACCGACGACTTCCATCCCTTCTTCTAAATCCAGCAGGGCGCCCAGCGCGCCCAGCAGCATACGCTGGTCTTCTGCAATGACGATCCGTATCATGCCGGACCCTCCTTTTTCTTGTTTTTTATCACATTCGGTACGTGAAAGAGCAGCTTGGTTCCTTCTTCGGAACGGATTTCCAGCCTTCCGTTAACGAATTCCAGCCGTTCGCGCATTCCCTGTAAGCCGTGTCCCTGGAAAGGTTCCAGCGTCTCCGGAATCCCTTTCCCATCGTCGGCAATCGTGACGAGAATTTCATTTGGTGAGGGATGGATCGTAATATGGCAGGTGGAAGCTTCGCTGTGCTTGACTACATTCGTCGCTGCTTCCTTCAGGCACATACTGAGTACGTTCTCAACAAGCAGCGGGGTGTTCTTAAGCACCGGATCTCCTTCGTAGGAAAACGTCATTTCCGCTGCCTCGATAATCTGCCGGACGCGGACGAGTTCATCCTCAAGCTTCGTCCCTCTCATATTCGATACCATTTCCCTTACTTCCTTCAACGCATTGCGTGAGGTCATCCGGATATCATCGATTTCCTGCTTGGCTCGATTCGGCTGCATGTCCATCAGCTTCCGGGCGAGGTCGCTTTTCAAGCCGATCATCGACAGCTTCTGTCCGAGGGTATCATGAAGGTCCCGCGCAATCCGCTCTCTTTCTTCGATGACCATCAGCTGGGAAATCCGTTCATTGGCATCCTGCAGTTCGCCTTCCAGCTTCTGCTGCTGGTTCCGATAGCGGACAGTGAAGGGGAGCAGGATCACACCGATGACGGTGATGATAATGAACGGCAGGTTCGGAAATACCGAATCAAGCTGATGGATGAAAGTGACGGTGATGGCGATCAACGTCGTTGCCAGGTGGACAATATAGAGAGAAAGAAACCCACCCAGGCTCTTAATGTTCCCGATGAAGAAAGCGAGGAACAGGGCGAAATAGATGTATCCGAACGAAATGGTCATCAAAAGACTGATCACCATTTCGATACTCACCCACAGATATACGAATCCGCTCTTGGAGATGAAGGACAGACGATACGCAAGGAAGAAGAGCAGCGTCATCAAAATGCCGAACATCATTTCATACATCGAAGAGGAGCGGAAAATGAAGAAGAACGGCAGGACGCAGAAGATAATCCAGACATAAATGCTGAGTCCTGTGTTCTTCGGAATGATATGGTACCAGTTCTGCATGGCGGCGGCCTCCTTGTTTCTCTCACTTAAGCATAAAGGAAAATAAAGAAAAAACCCATTCAAAGGAATGGGTTTTGGTGGAATTACTGGTCTTCCTGGAACCTTGGACGGCTTTGGACACGTCGCTGCTTTTTCTCCAGTAACGGTTTCACTTCTTTGAAGGAAATGAATGTCTTGTTTTCCGTGTCATACAGGCGGAAGCGGATCGACTCAAGGCTCGTCTTCAGCGTGATGGTCGTTGCGTGCTGAAGGGGAGGCGTCTCTTCGTGTGCCTTCTCCAGGGCGTAGTTCGGTACCCGCGGGCTCAAGTGGTGGACGTGGTGGAAACCGATGTTTCCGGACACCCATTGAAGCAACTTCGGAAGCTTATAATAAGAGCTTCCATCGACCGCTGCTTTAACGAAGTCCCACTCCGATTCATCTTCAAAATAGGAATCCTCGAACTGGTGCTGGACGTAAAACAACCAGATTCCGAGAACACCGGATACGTAAAGGATCGGCAGCTGGATGATCAGGAATGCCTGCCAGCCGATCGCCCAGATAAGAAGGGAGTAGATGGCGACGACCGCCACGTTGGTAATGTACGTATTCCAACGTTCTCTGCGCTTTGCACCTTTGCGGTTGAAGCGGTTGGAGATAAGGAACAAGTAAATCGGTCCGAGTCCGAACATGACGATCGGGTTGCGGTACAGACGGTAAGCGAGACGCTCTTTGAAACTCGCGTTCACATACTCATCGACCGTCATCACCCAGATGTCACCGGTACCACGTTTATCAAGATTACCGCTCGTCGCATGGTGGATCGAGTGGCTCCGTTTCCATTTTTCGAAAGGGAAGAGCGTCAAAATACCCGAGATCGTTCCAATGACACGGTTGGCCTTCTGACTTTTCAGGAAGGATTGGTGCGTGCAGTCATGGAAAATGATGAAGACCCGGATCACGAAACCTCCGGCGATCATGGCGATTGGAATGGCGAGCCATACAGATAAAGCCATGCTGGCGTAAGCCAAATACCACAGCAGGATAAATGGAATCAGTGTATTGATCAGCTGGCGGACGCCGGCGGCTGTATCCGGTTTCGCATATGCGGAAACACTTTTCTTCAACTCTCTTTGTTTGGCGCTGTTCATAGGTTTTTCTCCTCTTTGATTGGTCGTTATCCCCATCATAAGAGATAAGAGGACCGACGATAAGACACAAACGTCAGGACTTACCCATGACACTTATCATGGGTCGGTAAGAGAAAGTGGATATTCCCATTATATGGGTGGTGAAAACACCTTTCGACACTTTTGTGCTGAAACAATAAAAAGGCGGGGGTATCTTTGTGTTTCGACCACGTTGTCAAATGTAAGCGTTATTCGTTACAATTTTCTTAACAATTAAACATTTCCGAGTTACACCGGATAAAGCTTGTATGGATCGATAGAGAATGATGAAAGGGTGTGGGGATCTTGGAAGCCATCAGTAAGAATTTCTTCTTATACCTTTCCAACAATAAGATGTTAGATCGGATGGCCAAGCGCTTCGGCACAAGATTCGGAGCGGACAAGATAGTCGGGGGAGAAACATTCCCTCAGGCAATACCGCTGATCAAGCAATTGAATGAGGAGGGACTCGTGGTAACCGTCGATCACCTTGGTGAATTCGTCGACTGTGAGTCTGAATCGAGGGACCGGGCCGGAGAATGCATCCGCAGTATTCAGCAGATCGCTGCCCATCAACTTCAATCGGAAGTGTCCTTGAAGCTGACCTCCCTCGGGCTTGATATCAGCCATGAGCTTGTGATGGAGAATATGGAACTGATCCTGAAGGAAGCGGAGAAGCATGGTATCACCGTGACGATTGATATGGAGGATTCCTCCAGGTGCGGAGCGACGCTGGACATATACAAAGCGCTGAAGAAAGACTACCCGAACCTCGGAACTGTCGTTCAATCCTATCTGTACCGCTCCGATCAGGACTTGGATGATCTCAATGAATACGATCCATACCTGCGCCTCGTCAAAGGGGCTTACAAGGAATCCGGCAAAGTAGCTTTCCCAGAGAAGAAGCTCGTCGATGATAACCTCAAGCATTTGATCAGAAAGAACTTGTTAAACGGCAACTATACGGCCATTGCAAGCCATGACGATGCGATTGTCGCTTATACGAAGCAGCTCGTGAAGGAGCATGACATTCCGAACGACCGTTTCGAATTCCAAATGCTTTACGGCATGCGGACACAAATGCAGGCAGACCTTCTGAAAGAGGGATATAAAGTCCGTGTGTATATGCCGTACGGGGAAGATTGGTACGGCTACTTCATGAGACGCCTGGCGGAGAGACCGGCTAACATCGCCTTCGCCATGAAAGGGATTTTCAGCAAATAAACTATTTATTATACAGAGAGGGGAATTTACCTATGGTCCAACCATATAAGCACGAACCATTCACAGATTTTACAGTAGAAGAGAACAAGAAAGCTTTCGAAGAAGCACTGAAGCAGGTGAAGGAAGAGCTTGGTCAGCATCATGACCTTCTCATCAATGGAGAACGCGTGCACACGGATCAGCATATTACGTCCATCAACCCGGCGGATACGAAGCAGGTTGTCGGAACGGTATCGAAAGCGAATGCGGAACTTGCAGAGAAAGCAGTGCAGGCAGCAGCGGACGCTTTTGAAGATTGGCGCAAATGGGATCCACGTGCCCGTGCAGAGCTGCTTTTCCGCGCTGCGCACATCATCCGCCGCCGCAAGCATGAATTCTCCGCTTACCTTGTGTACGAAGTAGGGAAGCCTTGGAAAGAGGCGGATGCGGATACAGCGGAAGCTATCGACTTTCTTGAATATTATGCTCGTCAGATGATTGAACTGAAAGAAGGGAAACCGGTGGAAAGCCGTCCGGGTGAACAGAACCGTTATGTGTACACACCGACAGGCGTAGCCGTCGTCATCCCACCATGGAACCTGGCATTCGCTATCATGGCCGGTACCGCTGTCGCACCGCTTGTGACAGGAAGCACGGTTGTCATGAAGCCGGCCAGCAACAGTCCGGTCGTTGCAGCCAAATTCGTTGAAGTGCTGGAAGAAGCCGGTCTTCCGAAAGGCGTCTTGAACTTCGTCCCTGGAAGCGGCGGCGAAGTAGGCGATTACCTCGTCGATCATCCGAAAACAGCCCTTATTTCCTTCACCGGCTCCCGTGATGTCGGTCTTCGCATCATCAAACGCGCGGCCGAGGTGAAGGAAGGGCAGAATCATATCAAACAGGTGATCGCGGAAATGGGCGGGAAGGATACCGTCGTTGTCGATGAATCAGCGAACATTGAAACAGCCGTCGATGCGATCATCACTTCTGCTTTCGGTTTCTCCGGTCAGAAATGCTCCTCCGGTTCCCGTGTCGTGGCACACGAAGCGGTTTACGATGAAGTGTTGGAGAAAGTGAAAGAGCGTGCCGAACAGTTGACCGTCGGAAATGCCTCCGAAGAGAACGTGTATATGGGGCCTGTCGTCGACAAGGGGGCTTATGACAAGATCATGAGCTACATGGAAATCGGGAAAGAAGAAGGCCGCCTAGTCACTGGTGGAAAAGGTGATGACTCCAAAGGGTATTTCATCAAGCCGACGGTATTTGCAGACCTTGCGCCGGATTCCCGTATGCAGCAGGAGGAAATCTTCGGGCCGGTCGTTTGTTTCACGAAGGCGAAGAACTTCGATGAAGCGATCGATATCGCCAACAATACGGAATATGGACTGACTGGTGCAGTCATTTCCGATGACCGTGATCACCTGGAAAAAGCGAAGTATGATTTCCATGTCGGAAACCTTTACTTCAACCGCAGCTGTACAGGAGCCATTGTCGGCTACCAGCCGTTCGGCGGCTTCAAAATGTCCGGAACCGACTCTAAAGCCGGCGGACCGGATTATCTGGCGCTGCACATGCAGGCGAAGACGATCTCGGAAACGTTCTAAAAACGTATTCGAAAATGTCATCTACTCCTTACAACAAACCAAAGCTCTCCCGGAATGGGGGAGCTTTTTTCATAACCGGCGGGTTTTCTCCGGTACAATTGCTTTTTCTTTCCAACCACAACGGATATAATGGAGGGTAACGCATGACATTCAACCTACTTGGAAAGGTAAGGATTCCTATGGAAGTGAAAGAGTTGATCCTTCAGGCAGAAGATATCCATAAAGCGACAGAATTGATCAGTTCGAAACTGAAGAAACCGGTCATCATTGAAAATAAGAATTTTGAACTCGTGTCCTACAGCTCTGCTTTCGATGACTTCGATCAAACCCAGCAGAAAACGATTTTGTCCAAGAAATGTCCGATCTTCATCATCGACCGCTTGAAGAAGGAAGGGATCGTCCAGCGTCTCGATCAACAGCCGGATGCGATCCGTATTTCTCCAATCGAGGACCTCGGCTTCCAGCAGCGGGTCGTCATCGCTGCCAAGCATCTAGGCCATACGCTCGGCTATGTGTGGATTCAGGAGTCGGATCATTCTCTGGAGGAAACGGATTTACATTTCTTGGAGGAAATTACGCCCCATTTAGGGAAATTAATATATGATCAGTTCATGAAGGTGAATGCCAAGGAAGGACGGAAGGAGGAACTGCTCTGGCAGCTGCTGCAGCATGAGTACGGCAGCGAGCGTCAGTTCCGTCACGATGCTTCCTTAGCGATGCTTCAGGTTCCTGACAGGTTTTCGGTGGTTGTCTTCTCTGTGACCGCTCCCCAGTACAAATACATGCTGGATGAGCTGGAGACAACAGTCAACCGTTTCCGTGCCGATAAACAGCTCTACTATTTGAAGACGGAATTCCAGATCATTATTATGATCGAAGGCCGTGTGAAGGACCGCTTCTCTTCTCGTAACATCGCGCGGGATCTGATCGAAGAAGTGAAGCGCGAGACGGGCGAAGAGGAATTTTACCATTTCCTCATCGGAGTCGGTAAAGAATACACGACGCTGATTCATATGCGAAAGAGCTTCCTGGAGGCATTGGAAGTGATCGAGACGGCAAGTTTCATCAACCCCCGTCCTGAATCCATGCCGAGGGAATTCGCACGTCTGGGGATTTACCGCTACCTTGCCGCTTTATATGAGAAAAACAGTTCGGAAGACTATTATAGTGAAGATCTGCTTCTTCTCATCAAGAATGATACCGAGAAACAGACGGAACTCCTGCTTACTTTGGAAGCGTACCTTGCGAATAACGGGAAGGGTAAACAGACCGCGCAGGAACTGTTCATTCACCCGAACACGCTCAATTACCGAATCAAACAAATCCAGGAATTGACGAACATCGATTTTTCAGATTTTAACAGTAAAGCCTATTTGTATACGGAGTTATTGCTATTAAATAACGTAGATAATTACTACCAGCGCTACAAATCAGCCTTCAGAAGGGATAGGAGGAAGTCGATGATCACAGAGGCGGTCATGCTGCACGTGGAAAAAGGAAGAGAACAGGAATATGAAGAAGCGTTCCGGGAAGCATCGACGTACATTTCATCCATGGACGGGTACATATCCCACGAGCTTAAGCGGTGCTTGGAAGTCGATGGTAAGTATTTAATGCTGATCTATTGGCAGACGCTCGAAGACCATACCATCGGTTTCCGCGAATCGGACGAATATAAAGAATGGTCGAGGCTGCTCCATCCTTTCTATGATCCACATCCGACTGTCGAACATTTTGAGAAAGTCGATCTCGGTTAAGCTTCTATGCAAAAAAATCCGAACGAATTCCCTTTCTGTTTAGAGAAAGAGAATCGTTCGGATTTTTTCGTTTTTTAGGTGCTGTACTCTTGGCTGGGCTGGGAATTGGTAAGGAAAATGGACATGACCAATCCAAGAATGGCGAAAATACCTGCGACGATGAAGGATACGTTGACACCGTGGATCAGACCGATCAGACCTTCCGACGGTTCGGCCTGACTCGTCATGACAGATACGAGAAG